>JAQGHS010000916.1 GCA_028291605.1 Planctomycetaceae bacterium
GTACAGTGGTAGCCAGCCAAAATAGATGACACCCACCAAACCGAATCCAAACGACGCTGTGTAGAACCAGGGGTGCAGTGGATGCAGCCAGCCAAACACGAAGGTACTCGCCATCAGCGATAACAGGCTGATTAGGAAATACGTCGTCCGTCGTCCCAAAAGCGTCGCCAGAATCCCTCCGAGCAAGCTGCCGAAGACCGCCCCGCTCGATCGGGCCACGAGTGTGCGGGCTTTGGATTTCGGGTCGGCTTTAACCGGCGATGACTTAGTCGTCGTTTTGCCATCGGCTGACTTCGTGGACACGACTCGCTGCTGCGCGGCGACTTGATCGGTCCAGGGGATAATCCACTGCGAATTCGCGGCAGTTCCAATAACCGGAATGGCCCCCAGCAAGATGCCCATCAACGCTCGGCTACGCAAGGGGGGACGGAAGAGTTCCTGCAACGGTCCGGCAGAATCAGATGACGGCTTAATCCGTGAAGTCATCCAGCGAACCGACTCGGGGACACCGCGCAGGCACCAGATGCCAATCACCGCCGGGGCAGCCCCTACCAGGAACACCCAGCGCCAGGATGACGACGTCACATCGAACCACAGCCCCGTCATCCCCATTAAGACCTGCCCCACATTCGCAGCGGTTCCCAGTATTCCCGCCAGAAATGGTCGGGAGGCATCAGGCCACGCCTCGGCGACCAACGCTACGGTATTGGGCCAGGCACCACCGATGCCGTGACAAGCCAGAAAACGCAACACGAGAAGCTCAACCGGTGAAGTGGCGAAGTAACAAGCTCCCGTGAAGAGTGAATAACACAAGACGCTTTGAGCCAGTGCTTGCGTCCGACCGATTCGATCGCCGATTAGCCCAAAGATCCAACCTCCCGATGCCGCTCCCAGCAAGAACGCCGCCTGATACCAGGCGAACCACTGTGTGACGGCGTGCTCGTCAATTGGAGCGACGGACGACGTCCCGGTGGCCGCCGCCGACTCCGTCATCAAACTAATCATGGCCGGGCGATGAATCAGGACAAACAATGAGATCTCCAGCCCCGCAAACATCCAACCGAGAAATGCCGCGATCAATACGACATATCGCTGTCGCCGCGACAGTTCTCGGATCGGTGCGCTAGTGGACTGGTCAATCATAGTATTTCGGCCCTTGCTGAAGACATCACTGGGATGATCATTCCGTGTTAGACGCGGCTAGCATCTGTGTCCTCCGACGCTGGCAGCGTCGGCCACGGGAGAGGTGAAAACTCAATGCCCCGCCTCAACTTCTTTCCACAATGGACCGTAAACTTCCTTATCGAACGGGGGACACCCGGTGGGATATTGGCCCAAGGGATGATCTTTCGCTCGCATCAGTGCCGTGCAATAGGAGAAGGTCCGACAGATCTGCTTACGATGGAAGCGACCCTCGGTTTCCAGGGCGCGAGCAAACTCGGGATGAGACAGGGTCGCCCGGCCGAAGCCGGCAAACGCTACGTGCCCCGCTCCGACATTCGCAGCGGCGGCATGCGCGGCATAGTCCTGCAACCAGCTATAGCCTCCACCGACCACCGGTACATCGGGAACTGCGGCCTGGATGGCTCGCGCAATCCGGAAATGCCGGCAGACGCCGTGCAAGGGATGCTCGGGAGAAAAGTATCCGTCGACCGGCGGATACTCGGCCGGACGTACTAGATGAGGATTGCTATAGGGATTGCCCAAACTGATACTAATTAACTGCACGCCCCATTCCCGCAGATTTCGCGCATATTGCAGCGGCTCCGTCAGATCGTCCTGCAAATGGTTGTTAGGATCAGTCCCCCACGCAGTCACCAGCGGCAAGTCATGCCGGCACGGAATGCCAATGGGCTCATCTCCGGTTTCCGCCTTGCGATAGGGGATGCCGTCATAGGCATTCATCCGCGTGGCGATCACCAGACCGGGACATTCCTGACGAATGCGCTGGACGACGTTGCGCACCAGGCGGGTACGATTCTCCAGGCTGCCTCCATACAGGCCCGGTCGATTCCGAGCCGACAGCAATTCCGACAGCAGATAGCGATGACATTGCTTGATGTCCACGAAGTCGTATCCGAGCTTCGCACACCAGATCGCCGCCGCCACATACTGATCTTCTAACCGCTTCAAGTCATCATCACTGAGCAACGGCGTCGAGGCGTCCACCATCCGTCCGGCAGAGCGGTCACGCGTCAGCGGATCAAGGATGGGATCATGAGTCGCCAGCAAAGGCTTTGCAACGCTGTATCGCCCGGAGTGCGTCAACTGCAAACCCACAACCAAGCCGTCCGTCGAACCGGTGGCTGCCGCATGCGATTCACGACAAATCGTGAGCATCCTTTCGAGGCCGGCTGCCGTGTGATCGGCGACCTGCAACTGACGGGTATTCGCGCGCCCCTCGGAACAAACGGCCGCCGCCTCGCCCCAGATCAGCTTGGCCCCGCCGGCACCAAATCGTTGATAACGACGATAGGTCAACTCGTCAGGATTCCCGTCGAGCGTCCCATCACAGCCCTCCATCGGATGAATCGCGAGCCGCCCGCCGACCTTCAACTGCCCGACCATAAGAGGCTGAAACAACGGTGAGAAATCGTCAGACATCGCTAACGATTCACCAATCGATTCCGCGTCTGCGATTACATCTTCAGGAGACTTATATCGAAAGTAGCGCGCCATATTTCGCTGAAGCCTTATCTCTTCGCCAGGTTCGATTCGTTTGACTACCAGGTGAGCCGCCCGGCTCACCTAATTCCTTTGTTGCGCAAAGTCACTTAATCCTCTTTAGCTGCTACGAAGTCGCGATAACTCTCTAATGGTCGATAATCCGATTCGGCCTGCGACTCATGAACGACGACACCGAAGCGGAGATGAAACTTTTCACCTCGTTTAATCACTATGCGACTTGGTTCCTGTTTGGTGAAAGCGTTGCGTCCAAATGGGTTGACAGCCAGGAACCCATAATCCCGCGCGTGACTCCACGAAGGTCGGAAGTTCTCAGGAGCCGACAATACGGTCAGTCCGACCCACTTACCTTTAAGAGGACCCGCGTAGTCGCACCATTGAGCTGTCTGCCCCCAAACATC
>JAQGHS010000929.1 GCA_028291605.1 Planctomycetaceae bacterium
GTCGTGATGGATGAGTTCCACAGTTTCGCCGACATGGAACGTGGTATCGTCTGGGAATTCACCCTGTCTCTGCTGCCGCGACACGTGCGGCTGTTGCTGCTGTCGGCGACCGTGGGCAACGGCGTCGAGTTTCTCTCGTGGCTGCGAAACCGTGATTCGCGACGCCTCGAGCTGTGTCAAAGTACCGACCGCAAAGTGCCCCTGTCATTCCAATGGGTCGGGGACCGGCTGCTCAACGAGCACCTGGAAGAGATGGCTCGCGGAGATGCGGAATCGCGTCGGACGCCAACCTTGCTCTTCTGCTTCAGCCGCGACGAATGCTGGTCGATTGCCGAGGAACTCAAGGGCAAGGACATGCTCGCCGAGGGACAACAGAAACAACTCGTGGCCAAGCTGACTGCCTTTGACTGGACGCAGGGCGTAGGTCCGAAGCTCAAGCAAATCCTGATGCGCGGCGTCGGGGTCCATCATGCGGGGCTGTTGCCGCGCTATCGTCGGATCGTCGAGGATCTGTTCCAACAAAAGCTGCTGACCGTTTGCGTCTGTACTGAAACGCTCTCCGCGGGCATCAATCTGCCGGCCCGGTCTGTTGTGCTCCCCAACATTATGAAGGGACCTCCGGGTAAGAAAAAGATCATCGATGCCAGCTCGGCCCATCAGATTTTTGGACGAGCCGGTCGGCCGCAATATGACTCGCAGGGTTATGTGTACGTCCTCGCCGACGAAGATGATGTGCGGATCTTAAAGTGGAAGGAAAAATACGATCAGATCCCTGAGGACACGAAGGACCCGCTGCTGATCAAGGCCAAGAAGGCCATGAAGAAGAAGATGCCGACGCGCAGCCCGAATAAGCAGTACTGGAACGAGGCGCAATTCGATAAGCTGAAGACGGCCCCCCCCAGAGATCTCGCCAGCCAGGCACCGCTGCCGTGGCGCATGCTGGCCTATATGCTGCAGATCTCGCCCGATGTGGAACTGGTCCGGCAACTGGTACGCAAACGATTGATGGACCCCAAGCGGTTGGAGCAAGGCGAGCAGCAGTTGCATCACATGCTGCGGACTCTGCATGCCGCCGGAATCGTGCGCCTGGAACCGCCCCCGCCGGAACCCGAGGTCAAACCCGATAAAACTGCCCCCGCAGAGGGCGAGTCGCCAGCCGGTGCAGAGGCCGGAAGTGAGGCCGCTCAGCCACAGCGCAAGCCCAAGCAGTCGGCATTTGCCCGCATCATGATGGAGGCTCTGAAGGAGCAGCATGAAGAGACTGGCACCGGAGCCGTACCGGCCGACATGATCGGAGCCGCGGCCGAGTATCGTCCTGAGAAGGCATTCCCCACCGAGCGGATGGCCGACTTCTTCATCTTCCGCAGCGTGAATCCGGTCTATGCCCTGTTCCTGATCGAAAAGCTGGCGATCGCCGATCCGATTGAACGATTGCAGGCTTTGGAGAGCGTGCTCGAACTTCCCCGGTCCTTGATCCGAGCGGTCCGTGTTCCCAATCCCGACCGCATGCCACCCGGCCCGTTGGCGATTGAAAATGTCGACCCCGAGATCATTCGTCGCGGCATCCTGCCTCCGGGAGATTTGTATCCGCCATGGGATCCCGACATCCCGTTTGAAGAACGCAAATACCCACCTCCGCTGGGAGACAAGCTGCGGATGCTGTTTGATTCCGAGTACCCCAACGTGCACGGAGTCTTCGTGCAGCCCGTGTGGTGTGCGGGCGACTTGCTGGAGTTCAGTTGCGACTTCAACAAGTACATCGGCGGCCGCGATCTCGCGAAACAGGAAGGTCTGATCTTCCGGCATATCCTCAAATTGATCCTGTTACTGGGCGAGTTTTCCCAGGTGGTTCCCCCCGGCTTGGATCCTGATACCTGGCGCAGTGAGTTACGCGAGTTGGCCGACCGCTTTACCGCCTGTTGCCGGGCCGTTGACCCCAATAGCACCGAGAGCATCCTGGCCCACGCGACGGATATCGATGTCGTGGTAACGGAACCACCGGAAGCAATCATCGTCTCGACGGTGGCAGCCATTGCGACATCTCCCGAAAGCGCGGATGCAGAAGTGGGGACTGTGGAAGCTCCGCAAATTGTCGAAGATTTCGGTGCCGGCCTGGTTGAGTCAGATTAGTCCTGAAGTGTTCAATCTGCGATGATTTTGCAGGAGAATTGTGATTGCCTCTCGGTGCTGCTTCTGTTGTAGCCGCGTTCGCCAGAACGCGGGCGAGTGACTGGCGAGGCCCGCACTCTGGCGAGATGCGGCTACGACGAGTTGCCGCGCCAGGATGAATAGAAACGCGATAGAAAACTCCAATCGCGTTGAACACGTCAGATTAGTCCTTATTGTAAGGCGTCCGCCGAACCGTAGCCCGACTCTCTGAGTCGGGTGCTCTTGGATTCAATACTCCCGACTCAGAGAGTCAGGCTACAACAGAGAGAACCCGACCAATGGTCGAGCTCTCTCCGAATTCGAAGCTGATTCTGCAACTAGGGCGTGGTGATCACGGCACCGCGGCGGACGGCACGGCGTTCTGCGCCGGGGGTGATGCCGTAGTACTTGTAGATCTGGGTCCGATAGGTCGGAGCCGCAAAAGTCGGGTATTGCTCGGTGGTGTAGGTCGGAATTTGCTGGTAGACCTTCGGAGCAATTCGCACCGTAGCAATGCGCTTCTCGATGTTGAACGCGGCCGCGTCCCAGGGCACCGTGACCAGCTTGTTGTCAGCATTGATGACAATCAGGTAATCCACGTTGCCGTGGTCATCCAAGACAATGTCATCGACGGTGCCCACTGAGGCATCACCCTCGATGTTGACCTGCGAACCAATAACTTGTTTGGCACGAAAGACCTGACCTGATGAGGCACCGGCCGGTTTCGCGGCGGGAGCTTGAGCGGAAACGAAGTTCGCACTCACCAGGGTGGCAACTAATACCAGCGCGGAACCAAAACCAACGACTCGACTCAACATAATCACTTCTCCTTGGGAAACGACCAACAGTACCGACCTCGCCGCGGACAATTGGTGAACTCACCAGGACGGCGCGTCACTTTCTCGTGAGCGTCTTCGCAACGGGCGTACCACAAAGCTCGATACTCTGGCTGGGATCTGTCCGCATCGGTGAATACCGCGGTTTGCTTGATAAAAACCAGTGTCTGCGATCAGTTCGGCGATCATCGTTGGTCCGTTGCGTTTCCATCCCGCGAGCTCATTTCGTACTCAACGTACCCCGACCGATCAGCGTGACCCCCGAGCGAGCACCGATGTCAGGTTTGGGGGTATCAGCGCGTCCGTCCGCTCCGCTCGTTATTGATGTGACATGACACCCCGTCTTCTCTGTGCTCTGGCTGGACTATCGAAACTTGCCGAACGCGAAAACTTCTGTCGCGATTGTCGCCACAGCATGGTCCTTCCTGCGCTCCGCAAAATGCGGGGTAATGTGTACAAAACTTTCGTTCTGTCTGCACTCGCGTCGTCAGCGAACTCGGCTGCTGTCGCAGGTGAGCGGAATGGTCACACTGTGCGAATTCAGCCTGGAGACTTTGGCTCCGCCGGTCCGGTGTCGTCAGCCCTTTAATGCGAAAAGTGCTGTAATTCCAACGAAACACGCACTTGCGACGCGTTGGCATGCCAAATGCTTTTGACACCGGATATTCGCAATCCGTGCAGCGCTGTGAATCCGGACGCGGCCCATATGGGCTCGGCCTAGTCGCTGTGCAATTGCGAGGTCCTCGCGATTGTGAACCGTCAACGACGGATCGACGGTGGTCGCGGGGATTCGATTCGGTATTACGAAGGGAATCAAACATGTTCTATCGCCTCTCCTTTGCCGGCCTCGCTCTCGCCATTGCGACGTGTGGGATCTTGAATGTCGCGAGTGCCGATCCCCAGTTGCCACTTCGAATCATCCCCGACGCCCCACCCGGGTATTTGCTCGTCGACGAGGACATGTGGAGCCAATTGATGGATGAGGCCGGTCGGCATCTCGACCGGGCTCGCGATGCGTTCCTGCACGGTCATCACCGCACCACGGCGCTGGAATTTCACAAGGCCGCCATCATGATGAAAATCGACGCGGCCCATGAACGAGATCGAGCCGACTCGGCTTTGCTGAGGTCCGCTCAGGAGCTCGAACATCTCGCCCACAGTCTGCTCAGCGGCCAAAGTACTGACACCGTCGACAACATTGATGCGGCCTCTTCCAGAGCACTCACCGCGCTGGCGGCCCATGAACATGCGAAGGCAGCCCTGGCCTGGAAACAACACCATCCGCGCCGCGCCGGACGTTACCTGCGATCGGCGGCCGACAATCTGGAACGAGCCTCCTATCGAGCTCGGTCCGCAATGTCGATTGCCACCGCTGACGCCATCCGGAACTCCCGCGTCCTGTCTGGCAAGCTGATCGACGACACGGGGTACGTCATTGATGAAGTGGGAATGGGAATCGATGCCATGGGGCATCAAATCGAACGCTTCGGCCATGCGATCATGCGTCCGTTGACCGAGAGACGCTAATGGTAGCGTTTCAGTTGATCCATCAAATGTCCTCAATAATTGAAAAGTCATTCTCAAATGATCCATGAAGTAGCTGGCGATATTCTGTTGACCAAGGCACAAGCGGTGGCTCATGGAATCGGGCCGAACGAAGAATTTGACAAGGGGTTGGCCCGTGGACTCCGCGAACAGTGGCCGGCTCTCGCCAAGGACTACCGGCACTATGCACATCAAGTCCATCCGAAGCCGGGCGAATTATGGGTGTGGGGTGGAGTCGGCGGAGTTCGGATCTACAACTTGCTGACGCAAGAAGGTTCATTCGACCATGGTGCCAAGTCGGGCCGGGCCACCATTGCCAATGTCAATCATTGTCTCCGCCGACTACGCCACGCCGTGCAGCACGAAAAAATCCGCAGCCTCGCCCTGCCATGTCTCGCCACCGGAGTCGGCGGCCTGAGCTGGAACGATGTTCGGCCCCTGATTGAATCGCATTTGTGTGATCTGTCGATTCCCGTGTTTGTCTATTCGACTTACCAGGCCGGCGTCGCTGCGGTAGAGCAGGGGGCCTAGGCCGGACTATTCATCAGCCGGAGGGCGTTAGCCCCCGGTTCCGATTTCGGCCCCAATTTCCCGAACGAACCGGACGCTAACGCGTGCCGGCTGATTTAGTCCACCGTGTTTTTGCACATTGCTCTTAACTGCCTAGGAAAAAATGAATTGCGCTCATTCCTTTAGGCCCCATGAATAATCCGGCCTAGAAATTACCGGTCGACGGCTCAGACTCGCCTTGGAGTCCAACGACCGATTCGCGAAGGTGTGAGGAGCCCCCTCCGTTATTCCGTTCTAGAACAACGGGCAAACGGCCGGAGTTGGGAGCGTGCTTTCCCATCCCCGGCCGTCTTTTCATGTGCCTGCCTGACCCCGATACCCTGTACGCGCACTTGCTGCATTCTTTGAATTCTTTGTTCTCATGTATCCTGCCGCGTGCTCCGGCATTCATCCAGTGTCGTTGATCGCTCCGCGATCACACGTCTTTGTGGGCGCGACGTTGTTTCACGGACAGCGCTGAATTGACCAGCCGACCGTGACCTGCGCCCGCGTCTGATGGCGGAGCGATCGACGACACACTTCACCGCCCCGCGCTGAAATCTCGCGCATTCTTTGAATTCTTTGTTCTTGTGTATAGATGTCACGGCTCGGTCGCCAAGCCCGATGTTTCGCCACAATCTGAAGTTAGGTTGCAATGTGGCAAATCGCACGGTTTCAGCGCCGAATGACATCCACATTGCGATCATTCGAATTCTTTGAATTCTTTGTTCTGACGTACACGTTTTTGTGAATCCAGCATGACCAAACGGTCTGGCAACCGACGAATCGCCTCCACCGTTCCCTTCGACTTCTTTGACTTCTTTGAACTCTTTGAATTCTTTCAGCGTCCAGGTGGGCTGGGCAATATGCAGCAAATGGCAATCTGTATGTGAGCGGCGTGGCGCTAGCCACCGGTTCTGTGCATCGATTCCCCGGGCAGAACCGGCGGCTAGCGCCGTACCGCTCACGAGCCGATCCGCAAAGTGAGTACCGGGCCCCATCAGGCCCCGGCCCCGCAGCCAATCAAACTCGCACCAACCACCGACTTCTTTGACTTCTTTGATCCCTTCAAATTCTTCGATCTGTCTTAAATCTACTCTCAACTCACTCCCCTGCACTCTCTCGCCGCAGACGCCGCTTCTTTGAACTCTTTGAATTCTTTCAGCGTCCAGGTGAGCTGGGCAGCCTGCGGTAAATGGCAGTCAGTATGTGAGCGGCGTGGCGCTAGCCACCGGTTCTGTGCATCGATTCCCCCGACAGAACCGGCGGCTAGCGCCGTGCCGCTCACGAGCCGATCGACAAAGTGAAAACCGGGCACCATGAGGCCCCGGCTCCTCAGCCAATCAAGCTCGTAGCAACCACCGACTTCTTTGACCTCTTTGATCCCTTTAAATTCCCCGATCTGTCTTAAATCTAAATCGACTTGCGTGAAGTTGGGACAAGGCTCGTGCCACTGTTTCATGACCGTAATCGGTCATTAAGCAGTGCTCCCCAGCGACCATCTGCAAATCCGCGAATCACAGGTGAAGACTGCACTGCTTAGCGACTGAGTACAGTCGCGAAACAGTGGCACGAAACAGGGTTGGTCCCAGGATCATGCAAGGTTATTTAGTCTCAACCCACTCCCCATCCACTCTCTCGCCGCAGGCGCACCATGTGCGCCCTCGAACTGCCGCGCAGCCCGACTCAAACGCCCCCGTATCGCCGAACCTCAGGCGCGCACTCCCTGGCAACCGCGCGACCCCCCGGTCAGCACCCCAGATGTCAGTTCAGAGCCCCCAATTCCCAACTTTCCGCCTGAACCCTACCCCAGGCAATCCGTTTCAGCACAGGACACCCTTCGATGATACGACGAGGCGTCAAACACACCAAAATGGCGTATCGGGTGCCACTGGCTCTGCCAGT
>JAQGHS010000935.1 GCA_028291605.1 Planctomycetaceae bacterium
GGATTGGGGACCATCAACCACACCCTGTTGACTGTTGAAGCTGCCCAGCGACGCGGACTGCAGGTCAGGGGTGTCGTCCTGAACGCGGTACAACCCTCAGGGGCGGACGAGTCGGTGAATTCCAATCCGGAGGAACTCGTGCGACGTTGTCCGGCTCCAATTCTGACGGTTCTGCCATATTCCAGTCAGGGTGACTTGCTTCACCATCCGGCTTTCCTGAGAATGATTTGTTTGCTGGAGGGCAGTTAAGGAGCCAGGAGGTGCCCCAAAATAAATCCGATTCAGATTGGCCGGGGAAGGTGATCTATGGCGATGGAAGTGGTCTGTGGCAACTGCCAGGGCCGACTCTTAGTGGAACACACGGGCGTCGTCGTCGCTTGTCCGCACTGCGGTGCCCATCTGCAAATCGGCGATCCCGCTCCGCCCGCTGTACAGGTTCCGGCACCGAGTTACTCGCCACCTGTCCCGCAGTTTGCTCCACCGCAGCCAGAAGCTCCGGCGACCTTTATTTCACAGGCGCCGCCTCCAATTCAATTTGCGCCGCCGGAATATGTGCCGCCGCCTGCTCCTGTCGCACCGCCTCCGGTCTCGCCGTTTCCAATTTCCTTCGAGCCCCCGGCAGCGGCTGCATTTCAACCCGCGGCTCAGCCGGAACCCCTCTTTCCGGAAATCATTCTGACACCCCCGGCGGCACCACCCCCACCTCCTGCTGCTCCTGAAGTGCCGGCACCCTCGATACCGGTTATCGCGAGCGGTCCCGAACCGGTTGCTGCCCCCAATTGGAACCCGCAGCCGCAAATCGGACTGCCGTCCGAGCCCGCCGCGTCAGATTCGTGGATGCCGCAAATCAATTTGGCGCTGCCCCCGCCTGTCGTGGAGACTCCGCCACCGGTGCCGCCCCCAGCTCTGCCGGCGCCGCCGCTGGCTGAGCCGGAAACGGCGACCACGCTGACGCCGGCCATGCCATTTATCGACGCCAGTCCGTCGACGGTGAATTTGTCACCCACTCCCAGCGGAGCTCCCGCCAATCAGACTGATATTTGGAACCCCACGCGGGTCGAGAATCCTCGCGCCGAAGAGACGGTGATTTCGTTCCCCGGTGCCGAACCCTCATTCGCCAACTTCGGAAACTTCAACGCGGCCCCGACAGTCGCCGTCAATGTGGCTCCCGCCGCAGCACCGTCGGTCACTCCCAGCGTTGCCCCGACATTTACGCCGACCCCCGCTTCCCCACCACCAGCGGCGCCAACCCAAACTGCTGGTCCGGCGATTGTGACCTCAACCGCGCGCCGCGATGCCACAGTTCCGCGGGTGTTGTTCGTCATGGTCGCCAGTTATGCCAGTGCCATGACCCTGGCGTTCCTGTACCTGTGGGCTCGCCCAAGCACATCGACACTCGATCTTCCGGATGTCAGACCCAAGATCAAAAACGGCCAATTCGGTCTGTCACTGGTCCCCGAAGATCCGTTGCCTGCGGCCTGGCGTTTAAAGCTGGGAGAATCGAAACGTTACGGTAATCTGATGGTGACCCCGTTGAAGGTGACCAAAGGTCCCCTGGAATTCGTGCATTTCGGCGACGAAAAGCAGACGAAAACTGCTTCACAGACACCGGTTTTGAAACTGTGGGTCAAGTTTGAAAACGTCTCTTCAAACCAGACTTTTCCCGCCCTCGACGAGCGATTGCTGTTTCAGCGGGCACCCGATCGGGACAACCCCCTCCAGGATCGCTCGAACAACTATGTGTGCCTGCAGTCGGAATGTAAACGGGAAGGTAAGCGGATCCCGGTCTACACGTTTCCGATTGGTGGCGAATGGTTGCTGAAGGGCCAGGAGCTCGATACCCCATTGAAACCCAGCGAAGAGTGGGAAACGTACATCCCGACCAACGACGAAGACTTGAGCGACCTCAGGGGCCCGCTCTGTTGGCGCGTGCATTTTCGCAAGGGCTATAACCCCCAATCAATGTGGGGGGTCACCACGGTGGTCGAGGTCGAATTCGACAGCAAGGATATTCAAGCCGATAGCTGATGTGAACGGCGAGTGGGGTCGTAGGTCAGGCTGTGCCTGACGTCTGCTGATCGACACTCTTCGCAATCGTCAGGCACAGCCTGACCTACGGTGTTAACCGCGTCCCTGTTCGCTCAGCTGCTGACGCAGATGTGCGATTTCGGCTCGCAATTCGGCTTCGACTTCGGCTTCGGTCGCCTGAGCGTTGGACTGACTGTGATACTCCATGCGGTCGAGTTGCTCGCCGAGAGTGTCGATTCGATAAGCTACTTCGACCGTCGTCTGTTCCATGCCAGCGGAAACCAGAGTCACGACTCCCAGAAACAGCAGCATTTGGCCGACTGTTGTCGTAAACCAGCCTGTGGGCGCGTAATGTGTGGGCCCACCAAGGTATCCGACCAATACCATGCCAGCCCCGACCGTTAAGGTGGCGGCTCCGATGTAGGCCAACGTCTGTCCAAACCAGGCGATCCAACCCGATTTCTTAATCGGTTGCCGCATTCGAGCCGGATCAAAATGGGGGCCCCGTAACTGCGCAGGAGCGTGAGCAACATAGCCTGGCGGCATCTCGCGGTCGACAAGTTTCGAAGATCGCGAACCCTGAAGCGGCAGCGGCGTGGAAACATGTGGCGCGGGAATGTCGCTCCAGCCCTGTGTGAAGGCTGGATCGACTCGATAACGGGGCGCTTGATCAGGATTCTGCGGCGGACGAGCTTCTGATTTGGGCTTGGGTGGTTCAATGTGCGGAGCGCGAGGCGGTTCCTTGCGAGGTTCGGGGGGGACCAGCGGTCCGAACGGGTCGAACATCTGATTGCCGGCCCACCGCGCCAGCAAATCATGAGGGTTCTTGCCTGGAATCGGGGGCTGTGCACCGGGCACGACGTTCGCGGGATCGCCGGGCCGGTCCGCAGGCGGCTGGTTCGCGGGAGGCATCGGCGAGGAACGGCCCGACATTTTCGGGAGGATCTCGGAACCGCAAGTGGCGCACTGCAACCGCTGGCTGTTGGGCCGGGCTTCAACGGCGACTTCGGTTTGGCATTTGGCACACCACATAGCGCGCCCATCCTGTTCCGGTGAAAACCGGCAGTATGAGATTGAGGTAGGTCTGAATGGGGATTGAGTTGCGGAGCGGGGATTATCACTACCCTGCCGATTATGGCAAGACCGGTTTATCCCAACCTCTGGAGGGAGTTGATCCACAGATTTCGCAGATGACGCAGATTAGGAAAGAGTTTGGAGCGATAGCAGGCACGGCAACGCAACCGGCATATCCTCAGATTTGTTCCCCATCTGCGTCATCTGCAAAATCTGTGGATAAGTCTTCCAGGAGTTCTCTGCAGAAAGGAAATACAAAAGAGGGTTTTGAACCACGAATCATTCGAATGACACGAATTTGGAAGACTGATTGCTGCCCCTTCGCCTGCAATTTTCAGGATTTCGATTCGTGTCATTTGTGTGATTCGTGGTTCACACTTTCATTATCAACGAGCTGGATGTCTTGTACGAGGTTCTAAGTGTCCGCCTCAAAACTGCAAATTCTTCTATCCTGATTTCGGTGATTGGACGGGTCTCGCCGCGAGAAACAATCCACGGTGCCGATTGCCCATCCGTGCTCCACATACTTGAGTTCTTCACAGAATCCCTCTTGTTTTGTGAAGGCCCGGACTGGTAAACTACTGGTGCGCCGGACGATTTTCGCGGAGATGGTCCGTACACACACTAGAGAATACCCCACCGAGAATGCAGCTCGCCAGTTTTTGCTTCCTCTTTGCAGGTATACACTTATAAACAGAGCCCAGTGAATCGGCACGCCATAGGTGGCACGTGTAGTCGCCCCCCGTGTTCGATTTTCTGTAGCTACGAGATGGGTTGATTTAGTTCATGCGACGTCCAGATATTCGTAACATCGCCATTATTGCACACGTTGACCACGGCAAAACCTCTCTCGTGGACGCTATCCTCAAGCAGAGCGGTCAGTTCCGCGAATCGCAGCTCCAGGGGGAGTGTATTCTCGATTCCAACGATCTGGAACGTGAACGCGGAATCACAATTCTGGCGAAGAATATCTCCGTGAACTACAAGGGCACGAAGATCAACGTCATCGACACCCCAGGCCACGCCGACTTCGGCGGTGAAGTCGAACGCGTGTTGATGATGGCTGACGGCGCACTGATCCTGGTCGATGCTTTTGAAGGCCCCAAGCCGCAAACGCGATTCGTCGTGAAGAAGGCCTTGGAAGCCAATCTGCAGCCAATCGTGGTGATCAACAAGATCGACCGACCCGACTGCCGCCCGCACGCGGTGCTGTCCGAAGTCTTCGACTTGCTGGTCGAACTGGGCGCCGACGACGAAACACTCGACTTCCCGTACATCTTCACCAGCGGTCGCGAGGGCTATGCGACGCACGATCCCAAGGTGCGGACCAAGGACATTTCTGAGTTGCTCGACTTGGTGATCGAAAAGATCCCTGGCCCGGAAGCGCGGCCCGACGAGCCGTTCCAGATGATGGTCACGACTCTGCACTGGTCGGAATTCGTGGGCCGTATGGCGACCGGACGGATCACTTGCGGCAAGGTCCGCAAAGGTCAGAAGGTCGTCATGATGAAGGCCGATGGCCGGAACGAACGCGGCGAAGTGGTCGCAGTCGAAGTCTTCGACAAACTGGGCCGCATCGAAACCGAAGTGGCCGAGGCCGGAGACATTGTTGCACTCGTGGGATTGCCCAACCCTGAAATCGGTGACACGGTCGCTGACTTCGAGAATCCGCGGGCGCTGACACGTATCAAGGTGGACGAACCGACCTTGTCGATGTTGTTTACCATCAATACCTCGCCGCTGGCTGGTCGCGACGGCAAGTATCTGACGACGCGCCACCTGCGAGACCGCCTGAAGCGCGAACTGGAATCCAACGTCGCATTGCGAGTCGAAGAAAGCAATGTTGGAATCGACAGCTTCAACGTTTCCGGACGCGGATTGCTGCACTTGTCAGTCTTGATCGAACAAATGCGCCGCGAAGGGTATGAGATGTCGATCGGCAAGCCGCAGGTCATTCGGAAACGAATCGACGGCGAATGGCACGAGCCGTTCGAACTGTTGACGGTGGATGTGCCGACGCCGGACATGGGTGGCATCATGGAATTGGTCTGTGCCCGTCGCGGCGCGTTGAAGCACATGGCCAGCAATGATCTGGGCCAGTCGCACCTGGAATTCCTGATTCCGGCTCGCGGACTGATCGGTTTGAGGACACGCGTGCTGAACGTCAGCAAGGGCGAAGCGATCATGAATCACCGCTTCGAATGCTATCAGCCGATGGAAGGCGAAGTCCCCCACCGTGCGAACGGCGTGCTGGTTTCACAGGAAGTCGGCCGTGTGGTTGGTTTCGCCTTGTGGAAGTTGCAAGAACGCTCTGAACTGTTCGTAGCGCCGGGTGACGACGTCTACGAAGGGATGATCGTCGGCGAGAACGCTCGCGAAAACGACATGGTGGTCAACCCGATCAAGGAAAAGAAGCTCACGAACATGCGAGCCTCCGGCTCGGACGAAAACATGTTGCTCAAGCCGCCGCGCGAGATGAGTCTCGAGCAGGCTTTGGAGTACATCGAAGACGATGAGTTCGTCGAAGTGACTCCGAAGATCATTCGGCTCCGCAAGATGATCCTGACGGAAGTCGGCCGCAAACGCAGCACACGCGGGACGCCCGTCGGAGTCTAATGTCGGGTCGATGACGTTTGGCACAAAACAGAAAGCACCCCGGAAACTCCGGGGTGTTTTTGTTTGTCGCTGATCACTCTGTGATCAGACGTCTACTGTCCCTTCAAAGGACGTAAAGGACCGAAAGGACCTAAGGGACGTACGTAATTTGACGACGCCACTGCCACCGCGTGTGATGGCAATCCGATCAGCGACACTCTTTACCGATGGCGGTTGTAGTATGTGGCCAGTGGAAGAATGGCAGGGGGCGCTGCAGCCAATGCCAATAGAACCACGAGCATAATGAACACCGTCCAGTACTCACCCGGGTTTGGACCTTGGGTCTGGGCGATCTTCACATACCAGTTCCATAGTCCCAACCCAATCGCTTCGACGGCAAACAGGATGGCTCCGCCAAACAGCAGGCTCCTGCCGCCAATCAGTCCCCACATCATGGCGACTGCATAGGCCACGATCACTCCCACAAGCATCCAGCCCAGGAACAGGCACGCCGCCGCTTCGATGTACATCTCCGATTGATGGGAGGGCAGCGTCGATGAGGAGAATAGCAGTGCGATCCAAAACGGAATAAGTCCCAAGGGAATGGCAGCGATCCAACGCCGGCCGCTGAGCGACGTCGCTGTGGACAAGCCGGCGACCATCCATGCGACGAACATCATACTGGCAATATAGGTCTCAGTCTCGAGACGTCTCCCACCACCCCACCCCAACGGTTGAATCGATGTCGGGAGACCATCAAACCGCAGTACGACCTCGACCGCCCCCATCCACAGGACTCCGACAAGCAGCGTCCCAACCACCGCGACCAACGAACTGGCCAGGCACCGAACAAAAATGATCCACCCGAGGACACAATCCGATACGGGCAAAGTCGATTGACTAGTTGGCCACACCTGCTGTGACATGGCCCGTTTCCCATAAGTGGTAAAGAGGCTCGAAAACCATGGTGCGGCGACGGAGATCGGAATGAAAGCGAAGATCAGCGACATCATCTCTGCTTCATGAGGCGCCCCCATCATTCGCCATTGAGTCGGACTCCAGATCACATAACCCACATTCAAGATCGCCACCAGCGAACAGACCCCGATCACCACACCGGGGACGAGCCAACCATTTTGTTTCCATTCGAACCAGAACACGGCAGTACTCGCCGACCAGAACGGACGCAATTGTTTGCGTCGGGCACTCGCGGAATTCGAGATCGGCGCTGTGGCGTGGATCACTCTTCCCCAACCTGCGCCGTGCCGGTCGCGCACAATGGCATCGACCAGACTCCGCCATGCCAGTATCGCGGTGAAACCCAGAATCGTAAGCTCCGTTGTCGACAGTTCCACCCAGGCTTGAAACGGCTCGTCCAGAGAAGGCCGGGGATAATGTCCGAAGATCCACAACAGCACCAGGGTCCCCATCACAAGGCCCGCAAGTCCAATGCGGTTGTCATTCCCGCGAAAGCGATAAACGGTCGCATACATCACCATAAAGCTGACT
>JAQGHS010000939.1 GCA_028291605.1 Planctomycetaceae bacterium
CTTCCAAGACACCCAAGAATTATCGCTTGCGCAAGTCGCAAACGAAAAAATCCCGAGTTGCTTGCAAATCGCCTGCTCCATGATATCCTATCAATATGTAACCGTGGTTACAGTGAGAAGAAGGTGGCGAGATGCAGGATTCAGAGGTCGACACGACACAAGACGATATGGCGGTAATCGCCAATGGCTCAATGCCTAACTATTCGCTAATGCAGCTGACCGCATACCATCTCAAGCTGGGGGCAGTCGGATTCGGTGGTCCAGTGGCCCTTGTCGGCTACATGCATCGCGATCTTGTCGAACGGCGACAATGGATTTCCGAGGCCGAGTATAAGGAAGGGCTGACATTAGCGCAGCTCATGCCCGGGCCGCTGGCCGCTCAGTTGGCGATCTACCTGGGATACGTGCATTACGGCATTCTGGGGGCAACGCTGGTAGGACTGGCATTCGTACTGCCGTCCTTTCTGATGGTTGTCGTCCTGGGTTGGGCGTATCTGCAATTTGGCGGGTTGGCCTGGATGCAGGCCGTCTTTTACGGTGTCGGCGCCGCGGTCATCGGTATCATCACGATCAGTGCCTACAAGCTGACTGCAAAGACGCTCAGCAAGGATCGGCTGTTGTGGGGGATTTACCTGCTCAGCCTGGTGGCCACTGTCGTCACCGAGAGCGAGAGCATTTACCTGTTCCTGGGAGCCGGGATACTTGTCTGGCTGGCGAGAACTCCACCGAGGTTCATGCGTCCGAAGGGCGCCACGGTACAGGGATTCCTGTTTCCATCACTGACCGCCGTTCTGTCAGGAGTCAGTGCCACACCCACGCAAGCGGATGTCCTCGTTCAGATTGCTTTGTTCTTTACGAAGGCCGGTGCTTTCGTATTCGGCAGCGGATTGGCAATCATCCCGTTCCTGTATAGCGGAGTTGTGAAGGAATATGGCTGGTTGAACGAGCAGGAGTTTCTCGATGCTGTCGCGGTGGCGATGATTACACCGGGCCCGGTCGTCATTACCGTGGGCTTCATCGGGTATCTGGTCATGGGACGCGGCGGAGATCCTGTTGCGGGATTTTATGGTGCCTCCGTTGCTGCGCTCGCGACTTTTCTGCCCTGCTACTTCTTCACGATCATTCCTGCTCCGTATTTCAAGAAGCACGGCAAGCGGCCCGGCATCGTGGCTTTTGTTGATGGCGTCACCGCAGCCGCGGTCGGAGCGATCGCTGGAGCGTGTCTCGTTCTGGGGCGGCGGACGATCTTTCCACAGAGTTGGGTGCCGGAAGTTCCGAAGATTATCCTGCTGCTAGTGACGCTCGGGCTGTTGTTAAGGTTCAAGAAACTGCCGGAACCACTGGTCGTGCTGGGAGCGGCAGTCGCGGGTCTGGTGATCTACCCATTCGTGCATCCATAGCAGGGATTCCTTGACGTGAAATGGCTCCTGTTGGTCTACAAGATTCCTCGCGAGCCGACTGCCGGACGGGTCTATGTCTGGAGAAAACTCAAGCAATTGGGTGCCGTTGCCGTTCAAGATGCGGCATGGGCGTTACCCAGGACCGAGAAGACCCGGGAACAATTTCAATGGCTGGCTGCTGAGATTACTGAACTCGGTGGACAGGCTGATTTGTGGGAAGCCGAGCAGATCTACTCAACCGACCCGCAAACCTTGCGCAACGATTTCATAGAGACTGTCGAAGCAGAGTACCGCGAGATCCTGGCCGCGTTGAAGAAAAAAAAGCGGGACCTCGCTGAGTTGTCCAAGCGGTTCCAGCAAGCGATGTCCAGGGACTACTTCGGGTCTGCATTGGGGCAGCAAGTTCGCGAGCGTTTGCTGTCTGCGGAAGGGGGCAATTCATGAAATGGGTCACTTGGGAAAACGTCGGCATAGATCGCATCGGGTGTGCCTGGTTGATCCGCAAATTCGTGGATCCGAAGGCTCAGTTCCTCTTTATCCCACGCGGAGCAGTGTTGCCCTCGAAGGCTGAACCGTTCGATATCCCGGCGGTCAAGCTGTCTCACCATGGCGGTCACTGCTCGTTCCATGCGGTATTGAAGGAATACAAACTCGATGATCCGGTGCTCGCACGCATCGCGCGGATTGTTGATGAAGCGGACACGGTGCAAGAAGTAAAGGTCGAACCGGCGGCGGCCGGGTTGGACCTGATTTGTGAAGGCATCCGGCTGATCAGTCCGGACGACCATACTGCATTGGATCGTGGGGGTGTGATCTACGATGCGCTCTACGCTCGATTGGCTGCCGAGAAGGAGAAAGCCACATGAAATGGATCACGCGTGAACGCAAAGACTAGCAGCCCCTCACCGAACTCGGTGAAAGGCTGTTGGTCTTGAAGTGGAGGTGAGCACATTTCTGCCCCTCGGCCGTCACTTGGCCTTCGCCCGAGTAATCGTGCCGGCGATCGTACCCCCGTGTTCCTTATTCGCGGTCTCCCACCAGCGGCCGGTGTAGACGTCATCAAAAAACATGATGCGTGCTGACCAGTTGGCCCCTCCGGGCCCCGCGCGAACATCGTCCAGAATGAGCACCGCCGTGTCGCCGGCGAATTTCACGGACGCGGGGATGGGAAACTCAACTTGCTGATCACGTACGGTGAATACCGAGATGATCATCCACTTGCCCCCCTCGCCCTTCTCCACACGTGCGATGCGGTAGCTGTCATCGCCACGCTCTCCCCCCAGTTTGCCCTTTTGAACGGGTGCCCAAGTCCCCTTGAGCGTGGCATTCTTCAACATGGCGATGAACTTCGCTTCCACGTCGCCATCACCCTGAGCCCTCACAGGCTCTGTCGCGGCGAACAGACAGACAACGAGCGTAACCAGGCAAATCACAGACGGGACGATTCGGCTCATGACGGTGTCTCGACGAAGGGAGTT
Organism: Planctomycetaceae bacterium; assembly: GCA_028291605.1. Classification (GTDB taxonomy): domain Bacteria; phylum Planctomycetota; class Planctomycetia; order Planctomycetales; family Planctomycetaceae; genus JAKFVC01. The sequence continues at coordinate 2,879 of JAQGHS010000939.1, forward strand.
TTCGATGAGCGCGCCTACAGCGTGGCTGCGCTACGTAGCTCGCGGATTATACTGTGTCGGGGACGAGAAACTGCAACACACGCTCGAGAATCCCATTCGAACAAGCTGAGGTACTGAAAATAATGTTACTGGTACCCGTCCACTCGTCTGCGTACACTGGTGAGTCGGAGACACCCGCAGCATATGGCTATCCCGCTTGACCAATTCACACAGCAATTGACGGCTTCCGGCCTCATGTCGCCGGAAGAGCTTGAGGCATTCTGCGTAGGTCTGCCCGCTCAGCATAAGGGGGACGGGGAACAGTTCGCTCGCGAACTTGTCCGTCAGAAGAAGCTGTCGGTCTTTCAGGCTCAGCAGATCTACACGGGCAAAGGCAAATCGCTCGTCCTGGGGAACTACGTCGTCATCGACAAGTTGGGCCAGGGCGGGATGGGAATGGTGCTCAAGGCGCGTCATCGCCGGATGGACCGTGTTGTCGCGCTGAAGGTGATGTCTCCGGAAGCGGTCAAGTCTCCCGAGGCTGTTAAGCGGTTTCAGCGGGAAGCACAGGCTGCCGCCAAGCTCAATCATCCGAACATCGTCACGGCGTTTGATGCCGATGAAGCACACGGTACGCATTTCCTGGTGATGCAGTTCGTAGAGGGGAGCGACCTGTCGGTGATCGTCAAGCGCGACGGTCCGCTGCCGGTCGAACAGGCACTCCATTGCATCCTGCAGGCGGCGCGAGGTCTGGAATACGCTCACGAACACGGTGTCATCCATCGCGATATCAAGCCGGCCAATCTGCTCATCGATCCCAAGGGAACCGTACGCATTCTTGACATGGGACTGGCCCGGATTGCAGACGACACGGGAGCGCAAGCCGAGCTAACGAGCACCGGCACGGTCATGGGCACCGTGGATTACATGGCGCCCGAGCAGGCACTCAATACGAAAACTGCCGACGCGCGCAGTGATATTTATAGCCTGGGGATTTCCCTCTGGTACTTGCTGACAGGCAGAGCCGCTTATGACGGCGACACACTGATGGCCAAGCTGCTGGCGCATCGCGATGCGCCCATTCCGTCGTTGTGTGTCGCGCGAACCGAGGTGCCAGCTGCCGTGGATGCGGTCTATCAAAAGATTGTCGCGAAGCGAGCCCAGGATCGCTACCAGACGATGACCGACGTCATTCGCGACCTGGAGGCCTGCCTGCATGGTCAGCCGACGTCCATCACGACCATGCTGCCGCAATCCGCTGCGGACACCGCATCCGATCCGTTCCAGCTCAATTTCGAGCTCCACTCAGGGACCCTCGAACGGACGCAACGCCGGGCCGCCAAGACCGCTGCAGTCGATGCCGCTGCGGAGGCCACGCTCCTCGCGAGCGACACTCTGGTGTCCACGAACCCCGGTCGAAACAAGCCGAATCGCAGCATATTGGGAATCGCGGGAGTCGCGGGAATCATTCTGGTTCTCGGAGCCATTTGGTACCTGAACTCGGCTCGGAAGGAACACCCTGCGGTCGCCAAATCGACCGGCACGGCAACCAAACGATCTTCACAAGGACGCCCTAAGGCGGGGGCAGCCGCCAAAGCGGTTGAAAGCTCGAAAACTTCTCCCCAGAAGGAGGCTCTGGATTGGCTGTTCTCACAGGGCGCGAGAGTGAGCGTAGGGCCCCCGGGGGCTTATGAAGGCGTCAATGATACTCAAGAGGCGCTGGCCAGTGGCAAGCCCGTGTCCTACGTCACAATAGGCCAGCGGGCAATTGCCACCCAAGACCTGTGGCACCTGACAGCGTTGCCGGCAATCTCGTCTCTGGCTCTGAGGCAATGCGGCATCAATGACGAAGGAATGCAGATCATTGGTCAGCTTTCACAACTTTCCATTCTGGACGTGGCCGATTCAACAATCACTGATCGCGGATTATTGCCCTTGTTGAAACTCCGTTCATTGTGGGTTTTGCACTTGGAAGGCAGCCAAGTCACCGCCGTGGGAATGGCTCGACTCGGCGAGATATCCAGCTTGTCTCAATTGCAACTTCCCGGCCTTCCGGTCAATAACGAAGTACTCAAGCAGCTGGGGCAACTCAAGGGATTAAAGGATTTAAACATCCAAGATTGCCAGCAAATTGATGCCGCAAGCGCCGAAATCCTGTCTCGGTACCCGGCACTCGAAGCCCTCAATGTCAGCAGGACGGGACTCGGTATCGACGCCTTACAATTGCTCGCCAAGTCGCACACTTTGAAGCATCTGCATATTGAGGGCTGCCCGGCAATGAACGACGAGTGCAGTGTCGTGCTGGCCAAGTTTCCCCAACTGGAATGGCTGTTAGCCTCGAGCACTTCTTTCGGGGATGCTGCCATTCGCAATCTGGCAACCTCCCCCGGTCTGCAGCATCTTTCGCTACACAACAACAAAATGCTTACTGATACCTCCATCGCAAATATCACGCAGATGAAATCATTACTTTTCCTGGGCGTCACTGATACTAAGTTGACATCCGAGGGAGTTCAGCGATTAGCGGCTGCGATGCCATGGTGCCACATTCTTAGCAGTCACGGCGAATTTAAGCCGTCCCAATCGATTCCCGCCCCCGCAGCGACCAAGTCGCTGGACACCCCGTAGGTGGCAGCCAGTGTGACTCGCGAGAAAACTGAGCCACCCAGCGGACTACTCACCTCTGCCTCTTCTGTCGACGTAATATGAATCGTAAGCCTATTCCCAAGGCTCAAACGCAGGCCGGCGGGATGACTTTATTAGGGCGTCTTATTCGATCCCTTCAGCCAATATTCCAAGAACGCCAGTTCGATTTCGAGCGCTTCGGGTGTCGGTATGTGCGAGGGCCGGGCGGTCATCGCGACTCGTTTCTCATGACCCAGCAGTGAATTCACCGCGACGAGGTGATTCAACGCCTTCCAGTTTCGAGGCGGGTCTTCCGTTCCGCCGGAGACGAGCACCGGTCGCGGGGCCATCAAGGCGTGCAACTCGATCAGATCGTCTCCCGCGTCCACCAGTTCCTTGTAAAGGCCCGTGCGGGGATTGGCGTCGGACGGGATGCCCGGTTTGCGTTTGGTTTGAGGATCATAGCCCAGATACCACGGCTCCCAGTAATTGCAGTTCGCATTCTTCTCATCAAACACGACGCCCGGATCGGACCACACGGCGCAGGCGAACTTGTCATGCAGGCAGGAAGAGAACATCGACCATTTGCCGCCATACGACAGGCCAATGACGCCAATCCGCGCGGGATCGACTTCGGGCATCTGAGCAAGTGCGGTATGGCAGTTGGCGGCGGCATAGGCCAGCAGGGTCAACGGCTGGCGTCGTGTTGCCTGACCCGCTTCGACGAGCAACTGCCGCGTATCCAAGCCAATCTTTTCGAGAGAGCCGGGGGTTCCAATCGACAGGGTGACGAAGCCGCGTTTCACCAGTTGCAGGCCGTAGTCATGGGTCCCCTTCCCTTTCGCTCCCTGTCCGATGCTGGTGATGGGTTCATAAAACGGCACGAACACAGCGGGGAACGGCCCCTTGCCATCGGGGATCAGCAGGTACCCGTCAGCCGATTGACCTTCGGGCGAGATCTGCACATGCACGTGATGCTGGACGAATCCGTCGCGCTGGACTGTCTCGACGCGTTTCACCGTGGGCTTCTCGACCAGAGGAGGCCAGGCTCCCAATCGCTTCTGCCACAGTTCGACCAACTCCTGCCGCCGCCGCTTCCAATCTTCCGGCGACTTGACCACATCCCCATTCGCGAATTTGAGGGGCGAGCGATACGTACCAAACTGTCCGGCGAATTCGGGGGGCGGCGTGTAGTACTTGTCGAGTTTCTCACGCAACACTTTCAGAGTCGCGTCGTTGTCTTCGCCGAACGACGGTGATGGGGCTGGCACAAGACTTCCGAGGCAGAAGACAAAGCCCAGAAGAACGATTCGGCAGATCCAGGTGGGGATTGGAGGCATCGGAAGTTCCTTGATGTGGGACGATGATGCGAGGATTCCAGATCATGCTACCGTCCGAGCCACAGAATTGACACAGGTCGCGTGGGACGGGTCTCGGGCCAATCTGAACCCAAGAAGCATTTCCTGCATCAATTACTTTGCGGCGATTCTAATTGACCTAGATGGGTTTTCTTCCGACAATTAATCATCATGAGCACCGACACTAGCAAACCACTGACCGATGACGCAAAGCAGCTCGAAGATCTGATCGCCAAACTCATGCGAGGCGAACGTGATCCCGAAGCGGCGAAGAAAGCTCGCGAACGCATGGATCGTATGCGTGAAGCGACCTATAAACGCGTCGGCCTCTTAGACGTGGCGGTCCCTTATATCCGTGAACTCCGCGACCGATGAGCGTTTTCGTCCTCGATAGCTCAGTGGCGGTGAAATGGGTTCTCAGTGAGGCTGGGACGCCCAAAGCCCTTGCCTTTCTCGATGAGGTTCGGAAAGACGCTCATCAGATCATCGCTCCAGACGTATTCGCCACGGAGATTGCGCACGTCCTGACCAAAGCAGAACGCAAAAAGCTCATTCCTGTCGGGGATGCGGTTAAGCACATCTTCGACATCCTGGCGGACGGACCAGATCTCAGGCCGTTCATGCCCCTTCTTCCCCGAGCTATCGACATTCGCAGACCAGAATCGCTTTGACCGATTGCCTCTTTGTCGCCCTCGCTGAACAAGAAGGCTGTGACATGCTCACGGCGGCCCAGAAGCTGATCAATAATCTCCCAGGCTATCCCATCATTCACCTCGACTCTCGGTGATCTTCCAACAGCTCTCCATTGATCAAGCAATTGAACGGGCAAAGCAGGATTCATTCTCCGAGAACGTCGCCCGTCTTAATACTCCCCCTGAGACCGCAGACGACGCTATTGCACGGGCTGATAGAGCACCTTGAGTTGGTCACTCTCGATTCGACCATTTGAGATGATCCCGGAATAACGGCTTTGGCATATTTGACTGTGCGATCCAATTGGTCAAGAATAGATGCTTCGCAGATGTCTCAAGAAAGGGTGATGCCATGAGCGAAGTTCGCTTGCTGGTGCGCGAGGCCGAGCGCGATTGGTCCGGAACAATTCACGCCAATTGTGCCGATCGAGCGGTTGCGGCACTTAGTGCCGACCCGATCACATTGGAGGAGCTCGAAGCTGCGACGGCGCGCTTTGCCAGACCGAGGTCGCACGCACGCTTCTTCGCCAATCTCTCGCCCGGGGTGTGCGATGAGCCATATGACACGGGCTTGGTTGTCATCGATCTGTCCGCACGCTTAGTCGTCGTGGATTCGACCTATTCTTCCCCAGATCGGACCGGCTACGTCGAGTATCACGATGGTCAATGTTGCACGCAATTCTCTCTCCGCTATCACCTGGCAGAAGACTGGCAATTCCTGCGGAACAGCAACCAGTGGCGGTCCGTTGCCAACGAGCGGCGGCGCAATCTGGTCGCTCTGCCCAGCATCGATCCCAGGGCTGTTTTCTACGGCCGACCTCTGCTTGAGTTCATCGCTCGAGAATGTCTGGCCAAGTTCGCCAAACGCGAAGAAATTGTCGCCACGGTTCGTTTACAGTGGGTGGAAGAGGCCAGACTGCGATTGGCGAAGGAACTCGATGTATCGCCCGAACAAGTGGATGCCGGTCTCCTGACGGACGAAGAGATCACGCCGAAGACGTGGCCCGGTGACGAGCAATATGCCAGTCCATTTTATGACACGCTGAGCCAGATTCACGCAGCGTGGCTGCTAAACCCGCGTGACGATTTGAATGGTGCCTGCCCCCGTGAGGTTGCACTCGAGCGGCACGGTCACATCGGTTGGGATTTGCAAGACCGCTGCGACCAATGGTCGACATTGGGTCGATGTGCACCTGGCCTGGCGGAATCTTCGCACGCTTTCCAGCACGGGGGCTTCGGCACGCATGAATTGGTTAAGTACTATGACCTGGTTCGTGAGCTGTTATGGTCTTGCTGGCAGCAACTCAATGACTTGGCGAATTCGGGGCAACCAGGCCGGAGAGCCGATGCACTGACGACGGGCGATATTCTCTCGACCGAAGTCCCACGCTTGGAAACCGTTCGCGACACCTGGTTCGACACTCCCGATCCCGAGTGTCATGGACGCACGCCGCGATCCATCATCACCCGTGAACGCGCCCGGATTCCCGAAAGCATTTCCGGCCATGAGGCGATGGTCGACCCCGATTGCCCCTGCTGTCAAATGATGGCCGACATGCCAGGGCCGATGTTCTGGCATCTCGATGGCTGCAACAACGACGACGATTTTGCGTTCGACACGAGTCATCAGACTCGCGAAGAGTGGGAACAGGAGCGGCGCGAATGGGACGAGCGCAGCCGCAAGTTCAACGCCGAATGGGATGAACGCAAGCGATTGGGCGTGACCGATTCTCGCGACGAAGCGTCCGTATGGTCGCGCAGTATTTCCCTGAGGGACGCCGAGGTGCCGGTGGGAATCCGCGTATTCAGCCTCGGCTGTCACCTTGCCGAATTGATCGTCGAACTGCGTGCTGGTTCCCAGCGTGAGGCCACCCTGCCTGAAGCTCAACGACATATCGACCAGCTTAACCGCGACTTTGGCAATCTCCGTGAAGTCCTGCAAGGCCCTGATTCTTCGCTCGCCGCAGCGCTTATCATGCCGGTTGCGCAATGCTTCATCGACGACCTGGGCGTAGTCGCAATGGCCCGTCCCAACCTCACCCTTAAATGCGAGTCCCTTGCCAACGACCTTCACCAGCTACTCGATCCACCCTCCGAGGAAAAGCCCGCTTGGGATTGTGACAACTTCGAGGATCCATTTTGACTTAAGCTTCCGAAGGCAGACAAAAAACACATCCCCGGCGACACCGGCGACGTTAAAATAGCCTTCATGGATACAGCCCCCATGAATCGGACATTACCCGTTCCTTGGAAGCCCACTAAAGCCCAGATCCTGGCCGCGCATAACAAAGTCGTCCCGGATCTCGCCGCCAGAAACCTCATCGCCCTCTTCGTCGGCATCAATCCCGGCCTTTATACCGCCGCCATCGGCCATCACTTCGGCCGCCCAGGCAACCGCTTCTGGCCCGCCCTTCATAGTGGCGGCTTCACGCCGCGCATCTTCTCTCCCTTCGAAGAATCCCTTCTACTTGACCTGAAGTTCGGCATCACGAACGTCGTCGAACGCGCTACAGCGCGCGCTGATGAACTGACCCCACGACGAACTTCGCGCTGGCGGCAAGCGCCTCGAAGCAAAAGTCGAAAGCTGGCACCCCACCGTCGTCGCCTTCGTCGGCATTGGTCCATACCGAATTGTCTCGGGCAACAAAAAAGCCCGCGTCGGCATCCAATTTGCCGCTTTCGGCGGCAGCCACGCGTGGGTTCTCCCGAATCCCAGCGGCCTGAACGCCCACTACCAGCCCGCCGCCCTCGCACAACTCATTGGAGAACTCCACCTCTGGGCCATTGCGAAGCATAACCACCGCTAAGACCAGCGTCCCAATTTACGGTGAGCGGGCGACCCGCGAACTTGAGATAGTCAAGTTTGACTTGAACCGAGCTTCTGAGTCGACAACATTGGCATAAACATTAGTGATCAAAAGACAAAGGGCGTCTGAAGATCATGATCTTCGGACGCCCTTTGAATGAAAGTGGATGCAAGGGGAGTTGAGCCCTTGACCTCTTGCATGCCATGCATCCAGTAAATCGATAATTTCATTGGAAGTATCGACATGATTCTCCCTATTTGGTGCCATGAGTGGCACCAAATAGGGAGGCATTCATGGGAGGAAGACCCGATAAACCGTGGTATCGAGCATCGCGTAACGAGGGGTACGTCAAGATCGACGGCATCCAACACCGCTTGGGGCCAGACAAAGCAGAGGCTGAGTGTGCCTTCCATCTTCTGATGGCCGGCGAAGAGCCGCACCCTCCTGAGCCAACGACGAGAGAATGGTTGTAAGGGTCCGAGGTGCTGGACGAGTTCAAAATCTACATCAAGCACGAAAACTCGGAGAAAACGTTGACCTGGTATTAGATCCGTTCAAAGAGCAGTTTCTGATGCCGCGTGCGGATAAGTTGTCCGTGGACGCGGTACGCGCACGGGTCAATAAGAAGTGGAAGACGCAGCCGTCCCGGCGATCTGCTCTGCGATGCATCAGATCTGCGTTTCGCATAGCAGTGTATGAGTTCAAGCTCCTGTCCCCTAGAGCCTGTTATGCACTTGGCAGTGCTATTTTGGCCAGTAGCAAAGTTAGGGCTGCTAACCAATGCCAACCGGCTAATGTTTGTGAAAGTCGTTCGTAATCTCGGGCGACGCGGCGAAAGCGCCCTAACCAACCGAAAGTACGTTCCACGACCCAGCGTCGCGGCAATAAGACAAATCCGTGCTTGGCTTCATGATGTTCACCACTTCCAATTCGATCTCGGATTCACGAGCCTGTGCGGCGGTAGTCTCGCCGGTGTAGCCTTGATCTTCAAAGGCCAGTTCCACCGTACGGCCCGTGACTTGTTGGACCTTTTGCGACAGCTCTGCAACCGGACTGCGTTCTTGTTCGTTACCAGCCGCGATCGTCAAAGCCAGCAGATTTCCCAGCGTATCTACAGCGGCATGGACCTTCGAACCCTTCTTCCGTTTGCCCCCGTCATAGCCCGCACGGCCGCCGCTTTCAGGAGTCGATTGCAGCGTTCGTGCATCATAGATGACTGCCGAAGGCTTTTCGTGGCGGTCTTCCAAAATTCGGAGACAGATCCGCAGATCGTGGGCCATGGTTTCAAACACTCCGGCCTGCAGCCAACGGCGGGCCCGCTGGTACACAGCAGACCACGGCGGGAAATCATGCGGGAAATACCGCCACTGACATCCCGTCCTGGCAACATATCGAATTCCGTTAAACCGCTCGCGCAGACTGTGGTCCCGCTTCGAAGCGTCCTCACGCATCAGCGTGAGATACGGTACAAGGAACTCCCATTCAACATCAGTTACGTCGCTGGGATACGACTTCCGTGTCGTGCTCATGACGTAACATCATCAAATTTCAGCAACTAAGTCAATAATAGGCGCTAGCCTTCAGGACATATGACCGATTTTGTCTCAGATTTAGCGACTCTCCGATATGAGTTCATTTGAAGCAATGAACAATCAGGCAAATTGACAAACGTCACCACTTCACACTAGCCGGGTTTCACGACTCCATACTTCCACTTTTGGTATGGCTCTACCCTCATCAACATGTTCACGTTATAATCCGTTACCTAAATTAAGCAGCTAAACAGAACCGATTACCGAGCCAACATCGAACCAGGCGATGAACAACACTTACCTGCTTCTATCTGCGGCGATCGCCGCTGGTTTGTATTTCCTGTGGGCGGTGGGAAGTTTTCTTCAGCGATGGAGCAGACTTCCAAATGAGTTAGTGATCTCAACGTTTGAGCATTGGGCATTACACAGTCTTGACGTCGACGTTGATACTTCTCGATTGGAACGGACTTGGATTGAGGTAAATGGCATCCCCATTTGCATTTCGGTGCTGGCTCAGGATTTTCCTACACCCACTATCCTATTTGTGCCGGGGACGTCGGCATACTCCGAGATCTATGTGGAGTTTCTTTTTGCGCTTCACGCACGTGGCTTCAACGTAGTTGGATATGATCCGCGCGGTCATGGCCGAAGTGGAGGTCCTCGAGGGGATTTTATCTTTGAAGAACTGTGGCGCGACGCCGTCGAAATTGGCCGACATGCTCGTAATCGATTCGGCGGTAAAATCGCCATCTGTGGCACAAGCCAAGGCGGACTCACCGCCTTCTACGCAGTATCAGGCAGTAAAGTGTTCGCTGCGGCTGCGTGCAACAACATCGCGGACCTCAATGCTCATGACAACCTAATTCTATCCAAATTCCGCCCTCCGCGGTGGGCTGTGCCGGGCTTGATCTGGTTATTCCGTAAACCATTGGCGCGACTGGTGATTCCCCTCTCAATTTATCTCGATTTCAATTCTCAACGGTTGATTAACGGGTCTGACGCGTCCACGTTCTTGTCTCAGGCACCGCTTGCAGTCGTTTTCTATACCTTGCGCGTGCTCGGTTCACTTGCCTTGACACCGCTACCCAAGCCGATCGAGCAGATGACCGAGATACCGATTCTCGTGTTCCAAGGGGAAAACGATAGCGTATTCCCATTGTCCTACACACGATCGGTTTACGCACAACTACGCTGCCCCAAAGAACTGGTCGTTTTCCCAGGGATGGAACACCTCGTTCTGACGAACAACGTATCTGAAATCATTGAACCAATCACTGCCTGGCTTCATCGAGTACTCGGTGAAGGTGACCGAACGACAGACGCCTCCAGACCCTAGGGCTCCCGGACATGACAAACGAGAAGAAGAAGTTGATTCTTTGCGCCTGTCTTCTTTTTGCCGTCGCAATGGGGAGCAGCAGGATTTTTGAAGCTAGTAAGCTCTGGTTTTATGGCTTAACAACGTGGCCCTCCTTATGGCGTCCTTTTCCGGATTGGGGTAGCGGTGCGGAGTTGTATGGCGCCTTGTTACCGGCAAAGTGGAATGGTACTCGAAACTTCTGGTATGGTTTCGCGGTCATTGTAGTAGCCTGGTACGCTTACCTGTTCAAACACGGACGCGTCGTCGCCTACTTCTTGATTGAGGGGGCGCTCATCTCGATGTTAGACATTTTTTGGCTGATCAATGGAAGTTTGCAGGGCTGGGTCGCCGCAGTGGCTTCTACGGCGATAGGCGAGCGGATCTTCTGGATGCTCGGTGCGATGATCTGTGGATTTTACCTGTGGAAATATGGGGGACACCAGGTAGGTGATGAGCTCGGTGTCGCCGTTGACGCTTCATTTTCGCGGCATGGTGCGTTCGTGTATTGGTGCTATTTCGTTGGCTTGGCCTTGGCTGGTATGAAATTGTTCTTCGCCTATCGCTGGTGGTTTGATGGCATCAATTTCTGGTCCGTCGCGTTCCGCCCGTTTCCCGACTGGGGTGTCGGCGCTGATCATTTCGGCGCATTGTTACCTGCGAAATGGATCGGCACGCGCAACTTGATGTACGGCCTCATCATCGTATACGGAGTTTGGTTGAGTTACCGCGAGAAGAGTCACGAGCTGCTGGGATTTCTTTTGTTACAAGGAGTCTTCATCGAGTTTTTTGACGGGTTCTGGTTGGCGAACGGAAAATACAATTTGCAGTGGGAAGGCCCCAAAACAGATTTTTACATGTATGGGGGCTTTGCGTGGGGACCCTTCTTGATCACAACTGGCATGTATCTAATTACGTTACGCTATCGATATAGAACGTCCATGGGAGTCGAGGTCGATTCGTCGGGGCAGGCCTCTGCCCGGCGCACTCCGTCAAAATAAACTGTATCGGAAACCGAATATAACCTCGGAAGTTGCACGGAGAAAGGTTTCGTTGAGGCGGGTGGTTAGACGTTTGGCCATACTCCCGGCAGCAGCGATGTCGGGGACTGAAATAGCGTCGCCGATGGATTGGCCACTCTATCTACGAACATGTCGATTGATGGACTTTGTCATCGCCTTGCAATAAGTGTTGAAAACGTTGTCAAATAGCCGTTGGGTTTCGACTGAAGAGTCTTCTCCGCGAAACGATCGATGTGGTTCACCGAATGTCCGGGCCAAACAGTGGACATCAAACGACGTCAGCGGAATAACGCGCTTGTCGCGTTGAATGTTCGGTGAATCACCAATGAGTGATGAACCGGTCCTGTGAACTCCGTGCCGGTCGACGGTGTTAAAATGGAGGTCCAGGTCCAACTCATCAGTTTCCACTAGGTCAGCGATCACTCTGCCGACAGTCCCCCAATCTCGGACAATTAAGCTGAGAAAAGATCTCCACTCAGAAGACTCTTCGCGGACAACTTTTCGAATCTCGCAGATTTCATTCAGCAAGGTATTGAGAATTGAGGTGAGTCTTTCTGCGAGAAACATGGCCCCCACCAAAAATCCAGATCCCGCAAAGATGCCGATTATTACAATCCCGTCCTTTACAGTCCCTTTCGAGTTAATTAGCTCACGGGCCAGGTCAGGCCTATAACGCTACTAGGTTGGATTGCATCAGAAGCAGTATTCAATGGCTAGATCGCACCAAAATCGTGGAGCCGATGGTACTTCACCATTACATCCCCCCGACCGAAGCAAAAGTGTTGCTTTCCAATCTATCATGGTACCGGGCGCAATCTCAAAACAAAAGTTGCTCACGATCATTGCCAGCGCAATCTGACACGCCAGCATCCCAGGCAAGATGCACCGATACACAAGATGCACCGATACAATTGCGCGGCCCGATTTCGAACGGAATGAACACGTGCGCCGGCGGCGTGAAGCGAATCGCTTCGGCTGAAAGCCATCCGGCTTGTCCAAAAACTTCGGATGTCATTGAGTCAAGAAAGGTGGATTGACGCGCCTGCCGGAATTGCGTAGCCGCCAGATTTCGTCCTCTCGCAATGTTTTGCGGACCATTAGGCAGGCAGGATTGATACGCATGGTCTCCTTCAATCCCATACCAGTTTCCTTCAATCTGGACCTTGAATCGGGGGTACCTCGTTGAGCGTTTCTTCGACCTGGGCGCGCGTCTGAAGCCCAGCATCGAGATACTGCGACAGAAGGATAGTTGCCCAAGCTAATATCAATCCAAAGTAGTGTGTCTCGCAAGGCTCAACGTTACTAATTCATCTTGACCCTGTTTGTCGCCGATGTACTCTCCCGTCATCACGTTCCGGCCGCTATGAAGAAGGGAGAGCAGGTCGCTTTTATGGGCCAGAGCTTCTCCGTTCGGCGATGCGTCTATGGTGTAGTCGTCAGCCCTTGCCCACGATTGTGATTCGCCAGCTAGACGGGTAGCCATTCCGGTAGGGCTGAAATAGGTCCGAATGTCGCTGTAGACACGGTCGAGTAAGGTTCTACAAGCCCGGACGATTTCTTTCCTGCTTCACCCGCGTCTCCATTCAACCCTGCCTCATGACAATCTGAGGCAGGATTGTACCATTTCTACCGACACGTTGAGTAACTTCCGTGGCCGGTATCGCGTCCCCCCAGCGCGGAAGCCACTCGGCAGTTACCTCCGCAAGGGCGCTGACCCGCTGCCAGTTTTCGGTCCAGCGTATGGTTGAAAATCTGGCAGTTCAAGGGGCCAGGCCAGCCGGGCCCATTGAAGCGAAATCCCTGGGAGCCAGATAGCCCAAAGGCGCTATGTAGTCGATTTTCGTTGTAATCGATCCGCCAGGCCTCGATCACAAGCGGCGCGATTTTTACTAAAAACCTATCGGGCGCGAAGCGAGGTTCAAGCCGCAAAGCTAAGGCTGGACATTTACGGTGATCGGCGTTACTGTGGGGAATTGAAAGTTCGTACTCGCCACTGCCATTATTACTTCACGTCCGTCACGATATTTAAGCGATTCTTAATCGCGATGTTGTCCGTCATAGCTTTCACTCGATTCACCGAGACGCGACAGGGCTGAGGCCCTTCATTTGGTTGCCGGGCGCGGGCGAGTATCGACCAGGCAGCCTGACTCGTCAACACATTCACCGAAGTTCGAAAGTGTGATGCTCGTTCTGCTCTGAATGACGAGGCTTGAGGAGGTTGAAGTGTTGCGAATTGCGGTCACTGGCGGATCTGGTCAACTCGGCACGCTCCTTCTCCGCCGTCTCGTCGAAGATCGCCAGGTTGGGTCGATTATTTCCATTGACCGCCGGCCCCCGCTCGTGGCGAGCGGGAAGCTGCGATCCGTCGAGGCGGACGTTCGTGACAGCCATCTGCGGCAACATTTTGAAGGGTGCGATGCGTTGGTGCATCTGGCCTTCCTGGTCTCGGGCAAGTTCCGTAGAGAGGTCGCCGAGTCAGTAAACATCGACGGGAGCAAGAATGTCTTTGAGCAGGCCCGGGAGGCCGGCGTGTCGCACTTCGTCTTCGTCTCTTCCATCGCCGCGTACGGCGTTGTCCCTGGCCATCGTTTGCCACTGCTTGAAGATAGTCCCCGGCACTATCAGGATAACTTCATATACGCCGCGACGAAATACAAGGTGGAAGAGTATCTCGACGCGTTCGAGCGTGCATACCCCCATGTCGTCGTCTCCCGGGCGCGTCCGGCCATGTTGATTGGGGCACACATGGACAATCCGATGGGGTTCATGCTGCGTCGTAATCGCATCCCGGTGACGCAAGCGCCAATGCCGGTCGTGTGGGACGAAGACGTGGCAGACGCATTAGCGTTAATGATTAGGCAAAGGGCCGTTGGTGCGTTCAATCTGGCCGCTGACGATCCGTTGCCATCGCAAGAGCTGGCCGCAGCGGCGGGCCTGCGCCAGCTATACGTGTACCCGCGGGCGGTCGCGCGAGCGCTGGCACATCTCTCTCCCGGTCTGGAGCGGCTCGGTATGGGGCCGGCTTTCGATCCCGTCTGGGTGGATGTGATGGACGTGCCGATGGTAGTTAGCAGCGCGCGGGCGCGCCAGGTGCTGAGTTGGCAGCCCCGCTGCGCGACAGCGGCGGATGTGTTGAAAAAGTATAAGGCGAGTGTGCCTAGCAAGACAGACCGCCGGCTCGTTTGGTTTTTCCGGGCGGCACACCTTTACGGGCAGAATGGCAAAATGCTCGACGAACTGCGAGGCGTGTGTCTGTCAATTCATGTCTGCCTGACAGGGCCGGGCGGCGGCGATTTTGGAATATCCATTGAAGGCGGGCGCATGGCAGTCAGACGCGCACCGCCAAGGCCCCCCACGGCGACCATTACCCTCCGGGCAAAACTCCTGCTGAAGCTGCTCGCCGGTCAGGCGAACTGGAGCCAGGAGGTGATGACCGGAAGGGTGCTGGCGGCGGGACAGGCCCATGCGCCGATGGTGGTGGCCGCCATGATCTCAAAATTCCGCTCGGGCGTTAACAAACCCGGCGTCGCCGGACGTATCGCGAGATTGCTCGAGCATTGGTTCGCTGCGGGAGGTGCCGAATGAAGTTCTCCCTCTTCTTTGAAATGCAAATTTCGGAGCCGACGCGGGCCACCGAAGCGCAGATATTCAGAGACGCGCTCGAACAGGCGATCCTGGCTGAGCAGCTCGGTTATCATTGCATCTGGGCTGTGGAGCATCATGGCCTTTATGAATACGCCCACAGTTCGGCGCCCGAGATATTTCTGTCCTTCGTCGCGGCGCGCACCGAGCGCATCCGTATCGGACACGGCGTGACCCTCCTTCCGTTTCGCTACAATCATCCGATACGCATAGCAGAACGCATCGCAACGCTAGATATTCTGTCGGGCGGGCGTGTAAACTGGGGCTCGGGCAAGTCCTCCTCTCTGACAGAACAGATGGCCTTCCAGACGGATATCAAGACATTGCACGACGAGTGGGAGGAGGCGCTGAATATCATCCCGCAGATGTGGAGTTGCGATGTCTTCTCTTATAAGGGCCGCTTCATAAGCATCCC
>JAQGHS010000949.1 GCA_028291605.1 Planctomycetaceae bacterium
ATACAGGGTTTTCGTTTTGTGGGCAAACGTCATCCCGCGTACCGCATTCGGATGTTTCCGCGTGCGAAATGGTTCGGCCTGGGACGAGGTCCACAACTTGATGAAGCCATCGTCTCCGGATGTTGCCAACACTTCCCCCGACTCGCAGTAACGTGCAGACCAGACGATGCCGCGATGTGCGTTGAATGTCGACTTGACATTTTTCGTCGCCAAATCCCACAGACGGATAGTGCCGTCCTCAACGCCCATTGCGAGTGTGCTACTGTTGTGATCGAACCCGACCGACCAGACCGTTCCGGAATTGGCCGTCAGCACGGCGATCGGTTCGGCTGTCGAGACCACGATCGGAGCCGTCCCCTTCCGATTCGCAAGGAAGAGTCCTCCAAACAACCCTAATGCGAGAAATCCCACTCCAATGCTCGCCGCGATCCAGCGGTTGCGAATCGCTTCTTTTCTGGCCTCAATGACGCACACAGTGGGGACACCCTCGGAGGTGGTCTTCATTAACGCCCAATGAAAATCCAGCAGTTCGGCCAGATGCGTAGCCGACTGAATCCGTTCGGCCGGCTTTTTGGCGAGCAGACTATCGATGGTCTCTGCGAGCCACTCGGGAACTTCAGGATTCAGCTCGCGCAACGGACGATGCTTCTTGTCCGCAATTTGCTTCAGAATCGCGAGCGCCGAGTTCCCCGTGAACGGAGGCTGTCCAGCACACATTTCGTACAACACGGCCCCCAAGCTAAACAGGTCGGAGCGATGATCGGGCTCTTCCCCCATCGCCTGCTCGGGCGCCATATAGAGGGGCGTGCCAGAGACAAAACCGGTATTCGTCAGCTTGACGTCTTCAGTACCGCGCGCCAGACCAAAGTCGGTGAGCTTCACGCGATCGTGAGTCGTTTCGAGCAGGATGTTCCCCGGTTTGATGTCACGATGAATCAGCCCCTGCGCGTATGCGGCTTCCAGACCGTGAGCCGCCTGCATGGCGATCCGCACAATCTCTCGGATCGGCAATTTCTTCTCTCGCGTCAACCGCTGCTCGAGAGATTCGCCCGCAATCAACTGCATCACGAGGTAGGGCAGCCCGTCGTCACCCATTCTTTCCACTTGATACACGGCCACCACGTTTTCATGCGTGATCGACGCCGCCGCCCGAGCCTCGCGACAGAAGCGTTGTCGCGACACCTCGTCGCCAGCGAGCTCCGGATCAAGGACTTTTAACGCGACATTGCGCTGCAGGCGGGAATCGAATGCTTCGAGCACAATTCCCATGCCACCGCGACCGAGCACCCGCATCACATCAAACTGAGCCAGTCGCCCCAGATAGGCTGCATCGGTAGCGGGCTGCAGGAAATGGAGCGAGAGCTCACGCGGGCGAGCGACTGCGGAACGAGGGATCATCGTCACCTGGACCGCAGCGTCCAGCGACTTCAACGCCGGCCAGTACGCCGACTGGGATGACGGCTCCGACTCATGCAGACTTTGCACGAGGCTGGACAGATTCGTCCCGTCGGTCGCAATGCTTTCGAGCTTCGCCTGGCAACCCGAGCACGAATCCATGTGGGATGTGCACGCTTCTTGACGATCACCGGACAATGTTCCGTCGAGCAATTGGCGGAGTTCCTCGGGGGGCGGGCAATCTGTTTTCGTTTTCATATTACGCTTCCTCCTGCCGTCGTATCGTCTCGACTTCCTCTTTCAATCGGGCGAGGACCCGGCTCTTGGCGACGTAGACCGCTCCAGACGACAGCCCCACTTGCTGGGCGACATCGGGTGCGGCCACCCCCTCGACTGCAGTCAGCCAGAAGGCGCGCCAAGTCTTTTCCTGAAATTCACTCTTAATGTGCTCCATCGCGAGTGCCGCAAGTCGCCGCTGATATTCCGTTTCCCACGTCTCCGAACCATCGTTTTCATCGGCATGCGTGTCGATGATCCGGTTCGTCGCAGTATCCCCCGCGGCCTGCGGTCGGATCCGGCGGGCGGAGAGAAAACTGAAGACCTTGTTACGCGTGATCGTGAACAACCAGCCGCGGAACGTCCCCTGACTACGGTCGTAATCGAGCTTGCCGATCGAGGTCGACACAGAACGCATCACATCCTGCATCAGATCGGCCGCGTCGGCATCCTGCAGGCCGCGTTTACGGGCGAACCCATACACGACAGGACCATACAACTGCATAAACTCTTGCCAGGCCATGTGATTCGCTCCATCGCGGAGCTGCACAAGCAAGCTGGCTCGGGTAAGTGGAGAGTCGTCAACGGTCACGGTAGCACCTGAACGAGCCATTCGCAGCCGCCGATCTATGGAGCGCAATCCGCTTAAGCTGCTGTGCCCACATGATACGCCGCGAAGTTGGTGCGGACTAGGGACGCTGCAGTCTGAACGGATATTCGCCTGCGATCGACACTGGCTAAATGACGCGATCATGGATTGGCTCCGAGCGACATTGACGACAACACCCTATGCTCTTCTGTGCCAAGGCCTTCCGGAATCGGTAGGAACCGCCGGACCACGCACGGGAAGCCGCCTCAAACCGTCATTAGGAACTGGCATGCGATTCGATCGGCGAGCGGCTGAGTTCACGGTTTGGCTCCGTTTTTGCGGTAGGTTCCGATGGGTGACGTCAGTAAATACCGACGGCAAACGCGGGTCTTACAGGGTTTGGGGAATTATTGGGGACTTAATAAAGAGCGAACCGCTTTGTGGTGATCGTGAGCGGCACGGCGCTAGCCGCCGGTTCTTCCTCATAAGTTGAAAACGAAGAACCGGTGGCTAGCGCCGTTCCGCTCACAAACTGACCGCCACAATTAATCTGTCCGCGGCAAATTCCCTGTAAGAACCGCCATCCCGTCGGGTAAGTCTCTTTGTCAGGTGAAACAACACAACAAACCAACGCGGTGGATCAAACTTTGATCCCTCAAGTTTCGCCAAATCCAATGCAGTCGGTACAAAGGAACCAAGTCATGTCGCTGAAACTCGCCAACAAAGTCGCAGTCGTCACCGGGGCTTCCAAGGGCATCGGAGCATCCATCGCCTTGCACCTCGCAGCTGCGGGTGCCGCCGTCGTCGTGAATTACTCATCGAGCAAAGCCGGAGCCGACAAGGTCGTGGCCGAGATTACAAGCAAGGGAGGCAAGGCCGTCGCCGTTCAGGCCAACGTCGCACTTCAGGCCGACATTAAGCGCCTCTTCGCGGAAGCCAAAAAGGCGTTCGGCTCCATCGACATTCTGGTCAACAATGCCGGCGTCTATGAGTTCGCCCCCTTGTCCGAAATCACGACTGAGCACTATCACAAGATGTTCGATCTGAATGTCCTGGGCCTGGTGTTGACGACGCAGGAAGCCATCAAGTACTTCAATCCGCAGGGTGGCAGCATTATCAATATCAGCTCGCTTGCCGCCACGATGGCTATGCCGACCGCCCTGGTCTACAACGCAACCAAAGCGAGTGTGGATATCATCACCAAAACGCTCGCCAAGGAGCTGGGCCCGCGACAGATTCGAGTGAACTCGGTGAATCCCGGCATGGTGGAGACCGAAGGAGTGAAGTCAGCGGGCATCAGCGACAGCGATATGCGGACTCAGTTCGAAAAACAAACGCCGCTAGGCCGCATCGGTCAGCCCGAGGACATCGCCCCCGCCGTCGTCTTCCTTGCCTCTGCTGATTCATCCTGGATCTCCGGTGAGAACATCACCATCGCCGGTGGACTGAAGTAATTCAAGATTCACGGCTCCAGTGCACTTCGTTTCCAGTTAGCGCAAATCATATTTCACCCCGGCAGAAGTGGCAGCTTTTGGCCCCGGGTTGAGCGGTAGCGATACGCGGGGTTCCATTTGCGTCTCTCACTCGACGCTGGAGGGGTCGAAAGATCCCGTGTGTTCCTTTCCCGGGGGTGCCGCTACCAACCTCCGGGCTAATGGCTGTCAGCCTGCCGGTGTGAGGACAAGGACTTGAGACGATACCGAGCAATCCAATCTTGCCGTCAAGACGGCATCATTTCATTCACGTAATCTAATGTGTTACAGAAATACAAAAACCGGAGCCGGCATGAATTGCCGGCTCCGGTTTTGTATTTGTATGGACTAAATCGCGTGCTTAATTCCTCGGGAGAGGTGCATCCGGCACGGGCCGCGACACTTGACTCAATAGTTCGTTGGTCTGTGCCAAGTGAGCGACCGACGCTGCCTCACCCTCGGCGAACACCTTACCCAAGTCACTGGAGACATACCGCTGGTAAATGATCAGTTTGTCTCGCAATGATTTATGGATGCCAATTTGCTGGGCGAGGAACCATTCGTCGAAATCGGAGCCCGTCTTATTCACAAGCAGCTCTTTGCTCGAGGCGAGACTCTGAACCGCAAGGTCCCGTTCGACCTGGACCACGCTGAAATCACGTCCCGCGATCACGGGTCGCACTTCAACTCGCTCGACCACGACAGGTTCCGCCCCCAGGCGGGGACGGTCTTGCTCGGTGCGTGTGACGCTTGGAGTCAAATCTTTCTCGGGTGGTTTCCCATCTGCCAGACGATCGATGACGGGCCCCACTCGCGCCGGAGTCTTATTCGCGACAGGAATGTTGATCGAAGCCGGTGCGGCATTCGCAGCCGCCCGGTTACGAATGACGGTTTCCTGGGTCCGAGCATCGCGAGCCGTCAAATTCAGATAGTCGCGGCGAATTGCTTCAGGAGCATAGGGGCGTAGCCGATTCAACAGAGTCACATGGTCCTTGGCCATCGCCGCGGCAAATTGACGCACAGCCGGATTATGGGCCCGGTCAGCAGCCAGTTCCGCCAGCGCGATTTCCTCATGACTGGCCAGTGCAATCCAAGTGGCCATCACGACGTCCGGGTTGCGACTTCGCAAGACCGCACCCCCCGGCCGATTGGTGAGGACTTCAGTTGGCCTTGTGAGTTCGTCAGTCCCCGGCTCGATGGCGTCCCCGTGCTCATCCGTCGCACCATCGGTCAACCGCGGCGTCTTGTTAAGTGGCGGCTTAGGCTTCAGCAGCGGAGATGTCGTGGTACTGGGCTGGATGGCCTCTCTGGGTTGGGCGTTCTTGGGTGGCAGAGTCGATTCGATCTGCGCCAGCAATAGCGAGGCCGTATTCGCCACAGCGATAACGCCCACAATGATGATGAGTTTTCGTGACATGGCAGCAATTCCCAAGGCCCGCAAGATTTGAACGTTCCTGACCCCTGACACGGTCGGCTGGAATCGTAGGTTGGGTCGGCATTGGTCAAATGGACTTCGACATTTGGCGTCCGACGCACTGGCCTTCAATGCAAGATTGATACCATCACCGCAAAATGAGCCTCGTCCGCCGGAACTCTTTCTGGCAAACGGAGCTGTGTCCGACGGGATTGCGGTGATTCTGGACCATCCGCAAGATCGCGAATTACTCCAGAACCCGCCAATCAGCCCACTGATCGTCGGCGGGTCAGATTGCACGACGAACGGTCAACCTGGAATCCGCTCACGAGCTACGGCACTTGAGCCACATAGCACAGGATCACGAGGAAGTGCAGGGTACTTCCAGCAATGACCAACACATGCCACAGGGCGTGGAAATACACCACTCGATGGTCAAATACCAGGAAGACCGTGCCCACCGAGTAACAGATGCCACCGGCCAACCCGAGGAGCAAGCCGTTCATAGGCACTGTTCCCAGCAGCCAGGGGGCCGCCAGAATGGGCATCCACCCCAGCATGACATAGACCCAGATCGAGACGGCATAGACCTGATGAGCAAAGCAGACCTTCGCAGCGAAGCCAGTGAGAGCGATAGTCCACATCATTCCCAGGATGCACCAACAGACCGTCGTCGGCAGATAGGCGACCGCCAGGGGGGTAAACGATCCCGCGATCAGCAGGTAAATGAACCCCTGATCGAGCGAGCGGAATAATGTGCGGCGACGTTCGTCAAACGGCCCATGCGACAAGGTCGACATCGCATACACCGCGGAC
>JAQGHS010000957.1 GCA_028291605.1 Planctomycetaceae bacterium
AATACCAGCCACAGGAGCCGGCAACAGGGCACTTCCCCCGCCGCTCAACAGGACCAGGCATAAATCCCGCGGCTGCAGCGAGTGCGCCAATTCCAGGATGCGGTCGGTCCCGTAGGCTCCCTCAGGCGTGGGCTCGTTGACGCCCGCAGGACGACCGGGGTGCAGCGTAATCCGTCGCAACGGTCGCACACAATCGGCCGGCACATTCAGCCAACCGGTGACACGTTGCTCGACAATCTGCGGGCCGAGAATGTCTTCCAGCGCTCCCGCCATCCCGGCACCGGCCTTGCCTGCGCCGACCACGACGATGCGGTCGAGATCGCTCCAGGACCAGGTTTCGCCACAGACAGTCAGTTGCCGGGAGTCGGCTTGAACTGCCTGACGCATCAACTGCGGAGCGCGGACTGCATCCACGCCTGCCGTCCAGATTGACAGCAGGTCAGCGCGCAGCGGAAGCGAGGGCGGCATGGGGAAGCCTCAGGCACTCTTGCGAAGACGGCGGTAAGCGACTAACACATCATACAAATCATTCGGGATCTGAATGGGATCGTCGGCAAAGTCCTGTAGCCAGGTCCGTCGTGATGCCACGGCATCTGCGAGCACGGCCGAGATTTCCCGTAAGGTCACGGTCATACCCGGGGCAGGTGCGGTGTCGACGGGGGCTTCTCCCAAGAACATTTTCAGCCGATGATGCATGCTGACTCATCTCCAGGATGACTTACTGTGGATGTCAATGAGACGCGAATCGCCGTGGGAATGCAATCTGCTAAGCGCATCGTGCAAATGGCGATGGACGAGGCGGGGGGCCTCGTGATACGAGACAGCGGATGCCGAGCGCTTGCTCGCCAGCCTCTGGTAACGCATCGAATGTCGGACAGGGATGGGATCAAAGACGTGACTTGAGACGTTCCACAATCGATCTTGATGGCCACAGAGGAACTGGAATGATTCCAGTTCTCTCAAGATCTTGATCAGGAAATCCCAAGGTTGGGGTGTGCATAGGGCACGCCTGAAGTAATATCGGTTGCAACGGTTGTCCGACTTTATGAATTCTTGCGGTGTAGTTAGAAGTTCCGTATCGTGCCGGTTGTGACGATGAGCTTGAGCCAACACCGGCAATAACTGCCGGAGAACAACACCGTAGCCACGCTCGCCAGAGCGTGGGTTGAATTGCAATCCACCATCATCCACGTTCTGGCGAACGTGGCTACGACGCGACAGAATCTCAGGGGCACAGCCCTCATCCGCTGCGGCAGTTCACCGGCGGCTCAATCAAGGATTGGTTAAGTGATGGACACACTGACGGCGATCGACTTCGACCGCATCGCAAAGGAATTGAACCTCAACCGCAGCCAGGTGGAAAGCGCTACCACGCTGCTCGATGAAGGTAATACGATTCCCTTCGTGACTCGCTACCGCAAAGAGCGAACCGGGCACCTTGATGAAGAACAACTGCGGCTGATCGAGCAACGCGTCACCGCGCTGCGGCAGCTCAAAGAACGTGCGTTGACCATCACCCGGCTGATCGAGTCTCAAGGCAAGCTGACCCCTGAACTCCGGCGGGAGATTGAAAACGCCGATTCCACCAAGCGCCTGGAAGATCTGTATCTTCCCTTTCGCCCCAAGAAGCGTTCCCGCGCCAGCATGGCCCGTGATCGCGGTCTGGAACCACTGGCCGATCGTGTCTGGCAAGGTGATCCCAGCCTGACCAATCTGGACGCCACCGCCGCCGGCATGGTGGCCCCCGACAAGGAGCTGTCCACAACCGCCGATGTCCTGCAGGGCGTCGCCGATCTGATTGCCGAGCGCATTGGTGACGACGCCGAACTCCGGTCGGCCTGTCGTGAACTGAGTTGGCAGACCGGCAAGCTAACCGTCACGGGTTCCGACGCCGAGAGCGAAAAAGCTCAGCCCTATCGCGATTATTTCAACTACCAGGAAGCCATCTCGCGGATGCCCCCGCACCGCATCCTGGCCTTAAATCGTGGCGAGAAAGAAAGCATTCTCCGCGTCAAATTCGTGTGGGATGACGAGCGGGCCGGCGGCATCACCGAAGATCTGTTGCGCGTCAATCAGCGTCCGCATGGACCATTTATCCGACAGTGTGCGCAGGATGCGTTGTCACGTTTGATTCATCCCAGTCTGGACCGAGAAGTCCGCCGCGAGTTGACCGAACGGGCCGAAACTCATGCGGTCCAAGTCTTCGCGAAGAATCTGCGCAATCTCCTCTTACAACCACCGCTGCGTGGAAAACGCGTCCTGGCCATCGACCCCGGTTTCCGCACCGGCTGCAAGGTCGCGGTCCTGGATGAGATTGGGACCTGCCTGGTGACCGACGTCGTCTACCTGACAGGCTCGGCCGACAAGCGTGTCGCGACGAAACAGAAACTGGTCGAGCTGCTGCAACAGCACAACACGCGGCTGATCGTGCTCGGCAATGGGACGGCCTGTCGCGAGTCCGAAGAGCTGGTCTCCGAAATCATCAGCGAGACCTTGCCCGATCTCCAATACACGATCGTCAACGAGGCCGGTGCCAGCATCTATTCCACCAGCACGATCGCGCGGGAAGAGTTCCCGAACTTCGATGCGACAATCCGCGGCACGATCTCCATCGGCCGCCGCCTGCAGGACCCGCTCAGCGAACTGGTGAAGATCGAACCACAGCACATCGGCGTAGGCATGTATCAGCATGATCTCACCCCCAAGCTGCTCAAGGAATCACTCGAATCGGTCGTCGAGTCCTGCGTGAATTACGTGGGTGTCGACCTCAACACAGCCAGCCCGGCGCTCTTAAGCAGAGTCTCTGGGCTGAATCAACTCACCGCCCGTCGCGTCGTCGAGTGGCGTGAGCGTCACGGAAGATTTCAAACTCGCCAGCAAATCAAAGACGTCGCCGGGATCGGTGATGCGACCTTCACCCAGGCCGCGGGATTCCTCAAGATTACCGGCGGCGATGAGCCTCTGGATCAAACGTGGATTCACCCGGAAAGTTATCCGGCCGCGAAACAGATCCTCGCCAAGCTGCAACTGCGTATCGCTGACGACGGCCTGCAAATCGGTGGCGGCGAGGACAATACCGTTCGCGAACGTCTCGCCGGTTTGAACGTGGACACTCTGGCCACCGAGATTGGTGTCGGAGTCATCACGCTGAAAGACATCGTCGATGCACTGGCCCGTCCAGGACGAGACCCGCGGACCGATCTGCAAGGACACGTCTTCAAGCAGGGCATCTTAAAACTCGAAGACCTGGCCCCCGGCATGGAAGTGCGTGGCACTGTCCTGAACGTCGTCGACTTCGGAGTCTTCGTCGACATCGGCCTGAAGGACAGCGGCCTGGTGCATATCAGCCAGATGTCGCGAAATTATGTCCGCTCGCCACACGACGTCGCGGCCGTCGGCGACGTGGTCACCGCCTGGGTCTTACAGATTGATTCCGAACGCAGACGCGTCTCACTGACGATGATCAACCCCGCAACTCCTGTCGAAAAACCTGCCCCACGACCGGCGGCCGCTCCGAAGGCCGCACAATCGGCAGCCGCACCCGCCAGGCCCGCCAGTTCCGAGCGTCCCAAAGCGGTGGCTGCGGCCGCTCCAGCAAGCACTCGCCCAGCCCCCGAACGCCAGCGCGCCGCAAAACCAGTGGCTCCCTTGTCCGACGATAAGAACGCCGGCCGAGAACCACTCCGTGGATTTGATGAGTTGAAACAGATGTGGCAAGGTAAGAAAGGATGAATGCTGTTTTGTGGTCGCTCGAATCCCACAAATCTCATGGTTAAGGTTCAAATGAGCCGATCGCAACGAAAACCGGGAAGGATTTGAGGACTTTGGTGATGGCTCAGTTATTCAATCAAATCAGAAATCTCGTCGCGACAGGAAGATATGTAATTGGAGTGCACGCCTTAAAGCGGCTCGAAAATCGTGGTATCATGGAGTGGCAGGTTGTTGCAGGAGTTGAGGATGGAAAATTGATCGTTGAGCGACCAAAAGACAAGCCTAATCCAGTCGTGGAAGTGCGAGAGATGCTTCCTGACGGGACGGAGTACAAAGCGGTGTGGGCTCACTTACTGCCGACTGATATTGCCAAGTTAGTGACCGTGCATTTCTTTGACAGGGAATAATCATGAGAATTGCTGGAAAACGATTGAAAAGAACACGACTAGTTCGAACGCCTCGGTACATAATTGAAGTCGATGTGGAAGCCGTCATTCCCGAAGATGACCCCAGTGAAGAGTGCTACGAAGCGGAAACCGTTGAGCTACTGAAGGAAGTCCAGGAACATGCCGAGCAAAATGACGTAGCTTGGCTGAAACAGCATGGCAGGGTCTACAAAGCCCTGGAAGAAGCTGCTTGAGACCTATAATGTTCATTTTCGTGTCAAACCCGGCGTTTGAGATCACATGCCGTCTATGCTCGACCAAACCAACCGGTCAGAGCTCTTTCGCAGCCCAATCGAATAGCAAAACGGCTGCTGATTTCATTCCTAGCCCTCCTTCCGCATGAAACTCTTGCACGGCTTTAACGACCCCGCAGCCTATCAGGGGGCCTACGTTTCCATCGGCAATTTTGACGGCGTGCATCGCGGACACCGCACCATGATCGCCCGGCTGATCGAGTTGGCTCGACGGGCTGGCGTCCCGGCCGTGGTGATGACCTTTTCGCCCCATCCCATCGAGATCCTCCGACCTCAACATGCCCCCCCGCCGCTGACGACGCTCGAACGCAAAGCTGAGTTGCTGGCAGAATGTGGAGTCGATTGCGTCATTGCCTACCCCACGGACGAGGCCTTGCTGCAACTGACTCCCGACGAGTTCTTTCAATCCATCCTGCTGTCTAAGCTGCGAGCCCGTGGGATGGTCGAAGGCGAAAACTTCTTCTATGGCCACGACCGCGCCGGAAACGTCCATACGCTGCGGGCGGCCTGCGACACGGCCGGCATGACGCTGGATGTGATCACCCCCGTCCAATTGGGCTCGCGCGTGGTGTCATCGTCCGTCATCCGCAGGCTGGTAGCTGAAGGGGAAGTGGCCGAGGCCGCCGAACTGCTGGGATCCCACTACCAGTTGCGGGGGCGAGTCACCACTG
>JAQGHS010001027.1 GCA_028291605.1 Planctomycetaceae bacterium
GCGATCAGTTCCGGAATCGCGGTGATTTCATTGGACTTCTCGTCCGTCTTCAATTGCCCTAACGTCAGACCGTGACTCTCGATCGACTCCCAATCATCCATTCCGCACAGGACCGCGCACAGCGTCAGGAAGAGAATATCCGTCAATTCATGCGCCGTCCTCCCGACCACCCGCGGATCACGCATTCCTCCAAAACACTCCTTTATTCCTCAAAATCCACTTCGATTTCCATTCGCTCACATTCCACGCAAAGGGCAAAGTAAACCTCTTTCCGCTCCGGTTTACAACCAGTTTCGTAAGCCGTTGAAAGTTAACGTGTTTTGATGCGGTAGCCCTGGCTACTCGGATGGCCGTTTACAATCGGTGGTAACGAGGCGACAGCAGGCGACCTGAACTTCTCTTACGTCGAAGGCAGTGACTTTGACAGCCGCAGCATGTGCTCGACATCGTGTGGGGCAACCGGCCGGCTGAAGAAGTATCCTTGCATTTCGTCGCAATGATGTCGGCGCAGATAATTGAGCTGAATCTCCGTTTCGACACCTTCTGCGACCACCTTAAGCTTCAGGATATGCGCAAGCGAAATGATCGACGATACAATCGCATCGGCATCGGTATTGTTTGTAATGTCTCGGACAAACGACTGATCAATTTTCAGCACGTCAATTCGAAAACGGTTCAGGTAACTCAAGCTGGAATATCCGGTACCGAAATCGTCGATCGAAAGACTTACGCCCATATGTTTTAATTCACGCAAGGTAACTATAGTCGACTCTACGTTTTGCATGAGCATGCTTTCGGTCAGCTCAAGATCAAGAAATTTAGCGTCGAGCCCGGTATCTCGTAGTGCCTGCTCCACTAGCTTCACCAGATTTTTTTCCTTGAATTGCCGGGCCGACAAATTCACAGATACGCTGATGTTCGGCAGGAGCGCTTGTTGCCAGGCTTTGTTTTGGGCGCAGGCGGTGCGTAGAACCCACGCGCCGATTGGCACGATGAGTCCGATCTCTTCCGCTAATGGGATAAATTCTGCGGGTGGGATTACCGATTCTTCACGTTTCCAGCGAATCAATGCCTCCACGCCGACAATACGTCCGGTATGCAGATCGACCTTGGGCTGATAGTGCAAAAAGAATTCGCCACGCTCCAACGCGTAGCGAAGATTCGATTCCATCGCCAGGCGCCTACTAATCTTGTGATTGAGTTCCGGAGTATAAAACTGAAAGTTATTACGGCCCTCCTCCTTTGCCCGATACATCGCGGCATCGGCGTGCCTGAGCAATGTCTCGGCATCCGTGCCGTCCATCGGATACAGGCTGAAGCCGATACTACAGGTGATATGCAATTCGTTTCCGTCAATCGTGACCGGTGCCGAAACCGAGTTGAGGATTTTTGGCATGATGTGCGCGATCACTGATTCATCCGAATGGTCTATCACCAACACAAACTCATCGCCGCCGTGCCGCGCCACGGTGTCGCCTACGCGCAAACATGACGTGAGACGGCGAGAAATAGCTTGCAGCAGTCGATCACCTATGTGATGTCCGAGGCTGTCATTGATAAATTTGAATTGATCCAGGTCGATGAACGCAACCGTTACCCGATGGCCATATCTCTTAGCCGATATCAGAGCCTGTTGCAAACGGTCTTGCAGGCGATGACGATTTGCCAGACCGGTTAGCGCGTCGTAGTTGGCCTGATACTCCAACTGCTCCTCATAGCGCTTGTGTTCTGCGATATCTTCGACAGCATTCTTCAGCGAGAAAATATTATCGCCATTGTTTCCGGTGACAACGAGCGCGTCGATTCGACCATTCCGAAACGCATCCAGCGTTTCTTCCGCTTCCTCCAGGCGAGCTCGCAATTCCGCTATGTCAGCGATCTCCGAAGGGGATTCACGAAACGCCTGGTCGCCGATGATGCGCTTCACGGGCAAGGGATGGGTTTGAATCAGGGTGGGAACCGCAACGATTTGTGCCTTTTGCGCCTGTGCGGGGGATTTGTGGATATCAACGATGTCCAGGTGATAGCGTCCCGAAAGAGAGGTTTCGCAAAATTTGCGCGTATTGGCAATAGCACGCATCGACTTCTGCGTACCGCCTGCGACATAGAGCTGCAGTTTGTATAGCTGTTGATCCGCATTGACCAGCGCTTCGTCAAAAGACTCCATGAGGCTTGCAGGCTTTGACGTTGTCATGGGTGCGAGTGGCGAACGCTGGAGCTTTCGGAACCCAAGTCCAGCCCTGCCAAGACGCGTTCGGTATTGGATAAATCGCCAATGATCTTCCTGACGGGATGTGGCATCCGCCGCACCAAGGTCGGAATCGCGAGGATCTGGTCTCCTTTTGCCAATTGCGGATGTTCCAATAGATCGATGACTTCTATGTAGTACTTTCCTTTCACATACTCTTCGCAGATTTTCTTGAGATTCGCAAACGCCGACAATGACTTGGGAGTCTTCCCTGCCACGTATAGCCCTAATATCAATTGCGCAGCTTCTTCGCCGGCGATGAACGTTTCTTCGAGTTCATCGGGATGGAAGCTCATATCACCGCCTCAGAACCATCTGGCAAAGGCAGATCGGTGCGATGTGTGCTATCTGCCTTTCGAATGTGGGCCATGTCGGCGCGTCCAGTGACCAGGGCCTGCTGGTACAGTATTTCTTCTGTAGCAACGATTTCCAGTGCTTCGTCAATGTTCTCGTGCTCGGCGCGCAAGGCGGCGATGCTTGCTCCCAGCGCATCGCGCTTGCGTTCGTGTTCGCGTTTCTGGCGTTGCAGCTCCTGCTGCCGGGACAGCGCTTTCGATATCTCCAATGATTCCTGGATCAATCGCGCGGTTCCCGTCAACACACCATCCGGTCCAAGATAGACGTCCACCAGATCCACCCCTTTATCACTTAACAGGAATTCACGAATCTGGTTCGAGTGAGCCATGCCACGCGACTTCTGGATATGCAGGCCGCGATTTCGTTCGCCTTGATGTTCCATGTCACGAAGACAGAGCCAGGTATCGATCAGCGAAGAAATTTCCTCGTTACCTGATACAAGTGTGGCGCCGCCGTGGTTCAGGTCACTGAACATCGCGGTAATCTGATTAATTTTAAGAAAGTCAATGAGACGGGTCAGCATCGATTTGGCTTCATTGCCCGAACCGATGGAGGTAAGGTTGGAGATCGGATCCGCCACCACGATGGTCGGTTTGAATTCGGCAATAAGTTTATGTATGCTGACCAGATGCATCTCCAACCCGTGCAGTGACGGACGCGAAGTATGGAATTGCAGAAGGCCCAGTTCCACCCATTGCGCAAGATCGAGGCCGATGGAACGCATGTTCCGTATAATCTGCGGCGCCGATTCTTCGAACGCGAAATACAGGCAGCGTTCGCCCCGTCGACAGGCGGCATCGACAAAATTCGCACAGATAGTGGACTTGACCGACCCGGCGGTACCGGATATCAAGATCGTGCTGCCGCGGTAGTAACCAAGTCCTCAGAACATATGATACAGGCGCGGGAAGCCGCTCGATACACGCTCAACGGATACTGCATGGTTCAGCCCCAGCGAGGTCACCGGAAGGATCGAAATGCCGCTTTCATCGATCAGGAACGGATATTCGTCGGTACCGTGCGTGGTTCCGCGATACTTGACGATGCGCAGACGACGGGTGGCGATTTGCTCACTTACTCGTAGATCCAGCAGGATGACACAATCGGCGACATATTCTTCCAGCCCGTACCGTGTCAACATGCTTTCACCGCGCTCGCCGGTGATGATTGCCGTGACGCCCTTGTCTTTCAGCCAACGGAACAGTCTGCGCAATTCAGCACGCAACATGCCGGTATCGGACAAACCTGCGAACAGCACTTCCAAAGTGTCAAGTACGACCCGCTTCGCACCGATCGTATCGATCGCGTATCCCAGACGGACAAACAATCCATCCAGGTCATATTCGCCGGATTCTTCAATTTCGCTTCGTTCAATGTAGACGTAATCCACCGAAATCAGCGAACGGGCGATCAGATCGCCTAAATCGAATCCGAGCGACGCAAAATTATGGGCCAGCTCTTCGGCGGTTTCTTCAAAAGAAACAAACACCCCCGGTTCGTTGTACTCAATTGCGCCGTGCAGTAAAAACTCCATGCCGACGATCGTTTTTCCGCATCCCGAATTGCCACATACAAGGCTGGGGCGCCCTTTCGGCAAACCGCCATTGGTTATTTCGTCAAGACCGCGTATGCCGGTTGGGCATTTCGTCAGTTGCTGCAGTTTGTTTGTACTAGACAACGAGTCGCCTCCGTTAGAATTCCATCGCTCATTCCTCCTGTTGATCAATGCACAAATTCATAAGCTGGCCCCTGCGCTTTTAAGTGCAAAGCACCTGACAGACCGATTGAGCTTGTAAATCCGTAATGACCACAGACAAGGACAGACTGAAGGACAGACTAACAGACTCTTAGTTATAAGCTTGCATGAATTGTTGATTATTATTTTCGCCTTTTACCAACAACATATGCGAGAAGCAAATGTTTTAATGGATTCGAAGGAGCGAATATTTCGGGGATGATTTGCTCGATGTCCGGCTCGTCAAATTGAGGAAGGAAATTGTCGCGGTGCAGGCAGGCTATTGGGAAACCGAAGTTAACAAGAGGCTGCGAATTTCAGCCCGTCGTCACCGGACCTGCGCCTTTGAAGGCAGCGGACCGCCATCTCGTTCGATATCAAGTCGCCAAACGGGCATTTAATGCCCGAACCCAATCTGCACTCGAAGGCTGCCTAAAGCGCCGACAATCTTCCGCACCGAGTACACCGAACGGCTCCGAGACTGTGAACTGCGACCCGTAAGTCGGCTCATTTACGGCTCATTCCGGGTTGGTTTACGGCTCATTGTACTGGAAATTGGCTCATTTTTGAGCTAATATTTACAATCAGCTCATTTGTGAGCCAATTTTCCGCACATCTAATGCGATGCGACTTACACCGGCACTGATCCTCGAAGTAATGCACAAATTCGCCTCCCAAGGAGTCTTGGAGGTGGCCTCCAGTCAGCTTCTAGCGGGCACCGGCGGAAGCATAGCTACCCTGAAACGCCATCTCGACAAAATGGTGCGAGCGAGCCAATTGCACAGAGAAGGCGTTGGCAGAGCGACTCGATACCGCCTTCCGCAGCAAATAGCGCAGCCCGCACACACCGTGGGTAGTGAGACGTCTGTTGAGACTGCCGGATCCATACCATGGTCCGGATCCGGTCAAGCAGTGCTTGAAGCGGTGACGCGACCGCTTGCTGCTCGCACACCAGTGACTTATCAACGAAAATTTGTCGATGAATATATCCCAAACGAGTCTTCGCTATTGCCTCGCGACCTTGCAATAACGCTGGCAAATGAGGGCCGAATGCTCGGACAACAGCCCGCTGCCACGTATGCGAGAAAAGTTCTTGAGCAGTTGCTCCTTGACCTCTCCTGGTCATCCTCTCGCCTGGAAGGTAATCGGTACAGCTTGCTTGCGACAGAGGAGTTGTTCCGGAGCGGCGCTCAAGACGGTGACAGCGATGTAGTGATGCTGCTAAATCATAAACGCGCGATCGAGTTCATGGTCGACGCCGTCCCCGAGTATGGATTGACCGGGCCGGTCGTTCGCAACCTTCACGCCCTATTGATGCAAGACCTGCTTCCTGACTCCGATGCGTTAGGAGCGATTAGAACAAAGGTTGTAAACATCACTGATACCGTCTATCTTCCAACCCAGGTTCCGTCGCTCCTGGAGGAAATGTTCAATGCGGTGATCGAGCGTGCCAGACTCATCAAGAATCCAATCGAGGGCGCCTTTTTCCTATGGCTCAATTTTGCTTATCTGCAGCCCTTTGATGACGGAAACAAGAGAACGAGCCGCCTCGCGGCGAACATCCCTTTGATGCTATACAACTGCGCTCCGCTTTCGTTTCTGGATGTAGACCAACAAGACTATGCCCACGCCATGATCGGCGTATATGAACTTCTGGACGTGTCTTTGGCAACCGAACTCTTTGTCCGGACGTATCGACGCTCGGTAAAAAAATACGCGGTCGTTATGGAAGCTGTGGGCGCTCCGGATGGGTTCCGTGTGCGACATCGTGAACATTTGAATGATGCCATTCAGCGAGTCGTGCGCGAAGGTCAGTCGGCACTCGAAGCTGCTACTGCGCTAACATTACCTCGCGAGGACGTCGAGCCTTTTACCCGAATGCTTGTGGATGAATTGTCCAAGCTGACATCATATAACTGTGCGAGATTCCGCCTGACTATGAAGACAGTGGAAGATTGGGTGAAAAGCGGACGCCGGTACTGAACGTCGAATCAGCGACCCAAGGGAGCATTGGTTCGCGATGTACGCCGATGATGGAAAGATCGACGACGCGACATTCATCAGCGAGGTGATGCCCGGGAATTTCAGCGTACCCTCGTATGGCGGAAAAGCGAACCG
>JAQGHS010000001.1 GCA_028291605.1 Planctomycetaceae bacterium
ATACAGCGAGTTCCTCAACAAAGGAGTTTCGAAGCGCCTGAGGTACACGTGGGCAACGTCAGAATAACGAAGTTTGATGCGTGATTCACGACTTATCCGGAAAAAACAACTCGTAGGATGGCCGCCCCGGCCGTCTTCTTCCTTACCGTATGAGTGATCGCCGGCCCGCTCGTCTTAATTGGCACCTCAGTTCCGCGCTTGAGTCATTCCGCAAAAATTCGACGGCCGGGGCGGCCATCCTACACCACATATACATCCCCCCAAACTCGCTCTTCCCCCCCGTCCTGATTCCTCCTACACTTTGCGCCAAGTAGCATAAAGGGAAATTGCGCTGCTTGATCAGGAGGATTCGAGCCCCCCCACTGCGGTCCGGGCTCGTGCGGAGCAGGAGGGAATCTGCCGTGCCGTTAGAGCCTTTTCGTTTTCTACATGCTGCGAACCTGTTTCTCGACCATCAACTCCACGGAGTCGGGCCGGTTCCTGATCACCTGCGCGATCCTCTCGAACGAGCCACGCTGCTCGCCTGGGAACGCATCGTTGACGCGGCCATCACCCGCCAGGTCGACTTCGTCCTCCTCGCCGGCAACTCGTTCGATGCCGCCGACCACAGCCTCACCGGCCAAGTCGCCCTCGTGGAAGGCTTGGAAAGCCTCGACGAACACAACATCCCCGTCTTCATCGTCCCCGGCAGTGCCGACCCCGATATGGCCTGGCGCCTCGGCATGTCGCTCCCGGAAAACGTCACCCGCTTTGGCGGAGAACTCAGCGAACCGGTGAGCCTCAGCCGCGACGGCCGCCCGTTCGTCACCATTCATCACGTGATGGCCAACACCCGAGACCTCAACGCCACCGACGGCAACGGTCTCGACGAACTGGCCGTCTTCGCCCCGCATTTCGACCCCGACGAATGCGGCCCTTTCGACATCGCCCTCCTCGAATCGGTCACCAGTGACGCCGCCATCGCCCCTGAACTCCAAGACCACGAAACGCCGTCCTCGGCCGACTGGCGCAGTGGATCGATCCCCTTCGTCAAACCGGCCCTCGACCCCGAAGTCGTCCAGAAATGCCCCATCGAATATTGGGCTCTCGGCGACAACACCCACCGTCAATCCTGGCGAGTCGGCCGCGGCCTGGCCCACACCCCGGGCGGCACCCAAGGCATCTCGCCGACCGATACCGGCCTCCTCGGCTGCACGCTGGTCGAAGTCGAAAGCGACGGCCGAGTCCGCGAGTCGTTCATCCCCACGGCCCGAGTCCGCTGGGAGAACGTCACCGTCTCGGTCCCACCGCAGACCACACGCGAGTTCGTCATGCAGCAACTGCGGAACGGCCTCGATGCCATCCCGCGGACCACTCAGGAGGAACTCTGGCTGGTCACATGGAACATCACCGGCTCCGGCCGCTTCTACGACGACCTGCAAGACCTCGACTGTGCCCATCGGCTGTGGACCGACGCCCTGCAGTCGCTGGCTGGTTCGTCGCCGCAATTTCATCTTCGCAAGATCCAATACACGAACCCCGTTGCAGATCAACCCGGCACGAACTTCCTCGCCGAGGAATTTTCCCGGCAATTGGCCAGTTGGCCAGCCACCCCGCACCTCGCCGAGCAACTGATCGCCGCCTCCCAGTTGGCCGACACCGCGTGGGCCAATCGGCTGAAGCCGGCCCTGGCCGAAGTAAACCCCCAAGCCGCCATTCAAGAAGCCCATCGACTGGGATGGGCCTGGTTGAAGAACGGCATATGAACCAAACGCAACCATAAACAGCAGACCCAGCACAAACACCGAACCAGGTGAGCCGGGCGGCGTAAGCCCCCGGATTCTTTTTTGGCTGCAGAAAACCACGATCCAACGAAGAATCCGGGGGCTTACGCCACCCGGCTCACCTGGAAGAATTCTGAGGCGAAGCCGTCCAGAGAATACGTGACCGCTGCCTGTGAGTGAAGGAAACCCCGCGATGCGCATGACCGACCTGCATGTGGAACGCTTTGGCGCCTGGCATGACCTCCATCTGCCACTGCCCGAGTCAGGTTTGAATATTCTGTACGGTCCCAACGAAGCGGGCAAAAGCACGCTGATGCGTTTTGTGCGCGCGATGCTCTACGGCTTTCCAGTAACGCGGTCCTCCGACGGCCTGGCCCCCATCCAGGGTGCCCACGGCGCCATGGACTTCGAACACGATGGCCGCCGCTTCCGCCTGCAGCGCAACCACAACCCGCACACGCGCGGCGATGTCTCCATCACCAGCATGGATGCCCGCCCGGCCCCCTCGACCTTGCTCGAAAGCATTCTCAACGGCATCGAAGAACCCATCTTCGAAAAGGTCTTCGCGATCGGACTCCGCGAAATCCAGGAACTCGGCACGCTCCAAGATGGCGAAGTCGCCGATC
Source organism: Planctomycetaceae bacterium (assembly GCA_028291605.1). Classification (GTDB taxonomy): domain Bacteria; phylum Planctomycetota; class Planctomycetia; order Planctomycetales; family Planctomycetaceae; genus JAKFVC01. The sequence goes on from JAQGHS010000001.1 coordinate 2,390, forward strand.
GCATCTACGGACTGACCCTCGGCCCCGACGGCCAGAAACTCATCAACTCAGCCGAACGCTTCCGCCTCCAACAATCGAAACTCCTCGACCCCACGCTGCAATCGGGCCGGCTCGTCGACCTCCTCGGCCGCTACGAATCGGTCAATTCCGAACTCCGCAATCAAGACAAGCGACAACGCCAGCACCGCGAACTCTGCCGCGAACGGACTCGCCTCGAATCTGAAATCTCCAGCCACAAACAACGCCAAGAGGGCCTCCAACACGAGCTCCGCGGCAATTTGTTAATGCAGCGGATCTATGGACCCTGGAAGAAAACCCAGGACTGCGAGCAAGAACTGCGCGAACTGAAGGTTGTTCAAGACTTCCCCGACCGAGGGATCGAACGCCTCCAGAAGCACGACAAGGAACTCGCCGACGCCACCGCATCCCGCAACCAACTCCTCAATCTGGCCCGCACCGCCAAAGCCCAGGCTGCGAAGCTGCGACTCCCCGTCGAGTACCGCGCTCACGGCCCGTCGATCCAAGGACTCCTCGATCAACGCAACTGGATCCTCCAGGTCCAGGACAAAGTCGCCGCCCAACAACTCGAAATCGAACCGATCAAGCGCGAGCTCGAAAGCCGCCTGCAAACTCTCGGACCCGCCTGGTCGCCGAAACGACTCGACACCTTCGACACCTCACCCGCCGCCCACTTCCGCATGGTCAGCGTCGCCCGCTCCTTCCGCGCGGCACTCCTGCGACGAGCCAAAGCCAAACGACTCATCAAACGCCTCGAAGCGAATTGCAACGAACAAACCGACGCCATCCTGAAGGGCATGCTCGAACACAACGTCGATGCCCTCGACGAAGGATTGTCCACGACTCGTAAACAACTCACGAACTTAGAGCAACTCGGCAAACTCAAGGTTCAACACTCTGAACTGCAACAGCGGCAAATCGGCCTCGATGAAGAACGCGAACGTCTCGAAGCCCGCCTCATACTGCCGCCGTGGGTGTACTTCATCCTGATCATGTTCGGCATCACCGGCGGCGGCCTGCTGCTGTACGGCATTAATACCGGCCTGCAACTGACTCAAGTCGTCGGCGCCGTCTATACCTTATTGATCGTGACCTGCACCGGAATCGTCTGGGCCATCAAGAACTATTTCGAGCATGAAACCCAGCAACGGCTCAACCATGTCAACTCGCTGACCGACGGCAACGTCCGCAAGATCCGCGACACGCACCAGAATACCCGCCAACTCATTACGCCCGATCTCTTAGCCTTCAATAGTTCACGCGGCAACACAGCCGACTCATTCTCGGAAGCCGACCTGATTAAAGAACTCGCCCAACGCAGCACGGCTCTCGAACACCTGAGTCGCGAAGAGCAGACACTCAATACACGCCGCAAACGTCTCAACGAACTCCGCGTCCAAATGCAGCACCGTGAGCGTGAAGTCGGCACCGCACGACAAAGCTGGCAGGAACTCCTGACACACCTCGGATTCTCTCCCACCGCGGGCATCGACGAAGCCTTCGAAACTTGGAAGGTCGTGGTCGAAGCCTGTGAACTCAAGCAAAAGTTTGACGCCCTGCAGCGCGATCACCAGCAGCAGAAGTGGATCGTCCACGCGTACGAACAACGCATCTGCGAGATCGGCAAGCGTCTGCACAATGTCACCATTGAACCCGCAAAATCCTGGGAATATCTCAAAGGCTGGGAACAAAAACTGACCGCCCACGCCGCCAACCGTCAGGAACGAGCCCGCCTTAAACGCGAAGCCCGCGTCCGCATGCGCGAAGCCAGTGAATACTATTCTCTATCGCAGGACATCAAGACCCAGCGTGCCGCATTGCTCGTTCAAGGTGGCTCGGCCAATCATATTGAGTTCACGACCCGTGCCGAACAATCAGAACGCCGGATCGACTTGTTAGAGCAACTCAACGAAGCCCGCATGGAACTCGACCGCGCCATCGGTACCGACCGCGATCTGGTCATCGTCGAAGAAGATCTCCAGGCCTACCAGCAAACCAAGACCACCCAGCGGATCGAAACCTTCAAGCAGGAACTGATTAATCTCGATCACGACTTGCTCAAGACCTACGAAGAACTTGGCAGCTTAAAGCACGAGATCAAGCAACTGGAATCCAATCGCGACTCCAGCCGCCTCCGTTTCAACCGCGAACAAATTGCCGCCGAACTTCAAACCGCAGGCGAAGAGTGGCTCGCCACCGAACTCGCCGGCCACGGACTGCAGGGCCTCCGCGGCCACTTCGAACGCACCTGCCAACCCGTCACGCTGGCCGATGCCTCACGACATCTGCAACGCCTCACGCTAGGCAAATACCGCAACGTCTGGACGCCGCTCGGAGAACGCCAACTCCGCATCGACGACGACCAGAACCGCACCCTTAAAGTCGAACAACTCAGCCGCGGCACCCGCGAACAACTCTTCCTCGCCATCCGTCTGGCACTAGTCGAAGAGCTCGCCCGGCAGGGAACGCGACTCCCCATGGTCTTAGATGACGTCTTAGTGAACTTCGATCAAGAACGATCCGAAGCCGCGACAGAAGTCCTGCGTGACTTCGCCCAGAAGGGGTATCAAGTCCTCCTCTTCACCTGCCACCGCCACCTGGCCGAACGAGCCGAAACCCAGGGCCTCCACCCGATCTGGCTCCCCGGCAAAGAGGGCCAGCCGCCCGCGGTAGAACGCCTGGCGGGATGAATTCCCCGAAGGGGATACGTAACATAGCCCAGGGTTGCCTGCTTCAGCGGGCTACCCTGGGTATCGAGTCAACATTGAACTCTACCCTGAAAGGGTTGCGTTATAAGATGGAACCCTTTCAGGGTACGACCACCTCTTGAAATACGGACCCAGGGTAGCCCGCTGGTGCGGGCAACCCTGGGCTATGATGCATTACCCCTTTGGGGTATTTGTTCGAAGGGCGATTCGTAGGCGAAACAGGTCCTGCCCCCGCCTTCCGCGCGTAAGATGGGCACTCCTGCCCGTCTCTTGCTTCTTCGTCAATTGACAAAGATCAATTCAATACGGACGGGCAAGAGTGCCCATCCTACGGCCTATTACGACAGCAAAAACAAGAACACCAGCGCCCCACCCATAAACGCCACGATCGCCACACCCATGCGTAACGACCGTTGGATGATCTTTTCGGGAAGCTCGTAGCGCGTCGCGTTGTAGACCAGGCTGACGGTCACCACCAACGGCAGCAGCCACCACGTCACATTGATATTCGCTGCCAACAGGGGATCAAGCATCATCGAGACCTACAACCAATTCGGACGAAACTCGTAGCCACGTTCGCCAGAACGTGGGTCTATCACCAGCCCCCGTGGCAGACGCTGCTAGAGTCTGCGATCCGGCGCTGGCAGCGTCGGCCACGGGAACGAAACCGCTCTATCCAGTCGCCGATATCTGGTCAGGCGGCGGTTCAACGGCCACAGGCACAGCCACCGAGTTCGAGATCACCGGCGGGGGGACCGCCGTGTCTTCCGGCTTCTTCCCGGTGGTCGGATCCTCATCCCCGTATCCATAAGCGGGGCCTTCAAACGCATCCCAGATCGCCAGCAGATTCAACAACCCGGCAATCCACGTATAGACCAACGCAATCTCAAAGTATTTTCCTAAGTCCCCATGTGCCGCCTCAAGACCCTCGGCATCCAACGGGGCTTCATAACGATTCCACAGCGACCGCACGTTGAGCACCTTGCCCCGCAAGTCGGCCGAGAAATCGCCCCCCTTGGGGCCCTCCATCCGTCCCTTGACCTGGCACTTCAAGGCCCGGTGCGGTGACGGAAAGACCTCGGGCTCAAGACTCTCCAGGTAGTTGACACTCACCTCAACCTTTGTCCCGTCGGACACTCCCCCATCGTTCTCATCGACGATGTGCACGGTCCCCGTCAAGCGTCCGGTGACGCTCCGCCGAAACGTATCATCCTCCGACGGCTGCATCTCAAACTGGCCACGCACGCGGAAATACGCCTTGCGACCATCCGTAAAGCTGACCCCGGCCAGGGCTCCGTCGAATGTGCCGCTGATCGGCCCCTTCAACTCAATCTGGCTGCGATCTTCGGGACGACCACCGGGTGACGCCCGGCCGGTCTGATAAATCGCCGGCAAAGCGGCCGCCCCGACCATGATCTGAGCCGCATAACCCGCCGTCCAGCGGCCGCGCTTCATATCGCGGTTGTAGTAGACAACCTTGCCATCCCCCAGGGCCCAGCCGCAAAACCACGTGCTCCAGATACAGGCGGAGTACAAGATGGCCTTGAACCAGCGACCCTGATAGGCGTGGCCCAGCCCGGGAATGAACCAGGCCAGGGCAGCGGCCAGAATGGGATTCTTGAGATCAATACGCTGCGCAGGCATGCGGCCTCACCTTGCGTTTTCCACCGCAGGACGATGTCCGCGCGACGCAATTGCGGGCTGGAACACGGTCAACGGGCAAGCATTTTCGATGATAAACGCTAACAAAACCTCTGCGTCAGATCAGAGCCGCTTGAAATACAGCAGCTCTGATCTACCCACAACCGGTTTTGCTAGGAACTCTAAACACAAAACGTCTTCACCAGTCTCCCTCAACGACTTAACCGCCACGAGAAACCGAGCAATTTGAATCACGCATTCTAGGTTGCCCTGTGCAGCGATGCCAGCCATGACCCCGGGGGGAGAATGACGAATGTCGAAGCCCGAATGACGAAAGAATGACGAAAACCCAATGTCC
>JAQGHS010000008.1 GCA_028291605.1 Planctomycetaceae bacterium
GGACCGGCCCTCGAATCAGACAAGCCTGCCGAGTCGCTACTGTTGGAAGGCCTGCGTTACGAGTCTCTCAAGATGCCTCCGCAGGGCAAACTGCCGGCCAACGTGATTGCTGACTTCGAAGCCTGGGTGAAGATGGGGGCACCCGACCCGCGTGTCGGGCAGGCAACCACCAAACTGACAGGCATTGATGTCGAAGCGGGGCGACAACATTGGTCTTACCGGCCCTTAAAAACGGTGCCGGTGCCGCAAGTTCGTGATGGAAGCTGGCCGCTGGATGGGATTGATCGTTTCATCCTGGCAGGCCTCGAAGCCAAAGGATTGACACCGGTTACCGATGCCGACCGAGTCACCCTGATTCGACGCGTGTATTTCGACTTGATCGGACTGCCGCCCGCCCCCGAGGAAATCGACACGTTTGTGAATGATGCACGGCCTGATGCCTACGAACTGCTGGTCGACCGGTTGTTGAGTTCGCCCCAGTTCGGAGAACGCTGGGGACGGCATTGGCTGGATGTGGTCCGGTTCGGTGAATCGTTGACGTTGCGGGGCTTCGTCATGCCCGAAGCCTGGCGGTATCGCGATTACGTCATTGAGCACTTCAATGCCGACCGGCCCTATGATCAATTTCTGCGAGAACAGGTCGCCGGGGACTTGCTGCCGTCAAAAAGTCTCGCCGACAGGCAACGCCAAGCCATCGCCACGACGTTTCTGGTGTTGGGCAACACGAATCTGGAAGAGCAGGACAAAGTCCAGCTGCGAATGGATGTGGTCGATGAACAACTCGACGTGATTACGAAGGGTTTTTTGGCCCAGACCGTGACCTGTGCCCGATGCCACGATCACAAGTTCGATCCGATCCCGACTCGAGACTATTATGCGATGGCAGGTATCCTGCGCAACGCTAAGACACTCGAGCATGCCAATGTTTCCAAGTGGTTGGAGCTGGCGTTGCCCGTTGATGACGATTCTGAATCCAAATTTCATAAGCATGAAACTCTGGTTGCTGGGTTGCAGGACCAGATTAAAGAAGCTCAGAAGCTGGCGAAGTCATTGGCCGCCGTTGCTAGCGGTAAGGGACCGGCAGGAGCAGAGGTTGTCGCGGCCGGTGATTTGCCGGGGATTGTGGTCGATGATGCTCAAGCGAAAAAAGTGGGAGACTGGAAGTTCTCGCAGTCGGTGAAGCCGTATATTGGCGGCGGATATGTACATGACCTGGACGGCGGTAAGGGAGCCAAAACCTTGACCTTCCAGCCCGAGCTGCCGAAGTCGGGTGTGTACGAAGTCCGTCTGGCCTATACCGCTGGAGGCAACCGCACGCGGGAAGCACCGGTCACCGTGTTTAGCGCCGACGGTGAAAAGACACTGCAGGTCAACGAGCAACTGCCACCACCCATTGAGGGCCGGTTTGTGTCGCTCGGTCAGTTTCGGTTCGAGCAAAACGGGCAAGGCTTCGTGATCGTCGGCAATGAGGGTACCAAGGGGCATGTGATCGCGGACGCCGTCCAGTTTTTGTCTACCGACGGTAATGATGCTGTCGCAAAAGCGGTCGCGCCCACGCCGGACAAGACTGATCCGAAGCTGGAAGAGGCCCTCAAGGCCAGTCAACATCAGGCTTCGGAAGTTAAGCGGTTGGAGAAAGATCTGCAGAAACTGACGGCAGAGGGCCCCAAGCGTCCGAGATTCATGTCTGTTGAGGAAGAGCCCAAATCAGAAGACTGCGCGATTCACATTCGCGGGACGGTCCACAACTTGGGGGCGATTGCTCCACGCGGCTTCATGAGCGTTGTCAGTCAAGGACCAGCACCAACGATTCCCGCGAGCCAGAGCGGTCGGCGAGAACTCGGCGATTGGTTGGCAAGTACCGACAATCCACTACCGCCACGCGTGATGGCCAACCGGATCTGGCACTGGCTGCTGGGGAGTGGCTTAGTCCGCACCGTCGATAACTTTGGGACGACTGGCGAGGCTCCATCGCATCCCGAATTGCTGGACTATCTCGCAACTCAGTTCGTGGCGGACGGCTGGTCGACCAAGTCATTGATACGTCAGATCGTTCTGTCACGCACCTACCGCTTGTCGTCGGTGGCGTCGCCGCAACTGTCGAAGAACGATCCGGAAAACCGGCTGCTGGGACATGGGAACCGTCGTCGACAGGATGCCGAGTGCCTACTGGATGCAATCCTCGCGGCCAGCGGTCAGCTCGACCTGCAAGCGGGTGGCTCGACGATTCGACCGGGAACGTCCGCGGATTACGGCTATCAATCGGCCATTACCCGCCGGGCGGTCTACTGGCCCGTGCTGCGAAACGCCTTGCCTGAGCTGTTCGAAGTCTTCGATTTTCCCGATCCCAGCATGGTCTTCGGACGTCGCAATACCAGCACGGTGGCCCCTCAGGCGTTATTCCTGATGAACAATTCTTTTGTGCAGGAACAGTCACGATTGGCGGCCGTTCGGCTGCTGAAGGATGTTCCCGATGACGACACCGCCCGGGTGAATCTGGTCTTCCGCAGGCTGCTGGGGAGATTCCCGTCTGACGCTGAGCGGGTGACTGCCCTAAAATATGTAGAGCTGGATGCGACAGTGGCCGACTTCAAACAGCAACAGTTGCAGCGTTGGGGGCAGTTGATCCAGGCGTTGTTCGGTAGTGTGGATTTTCGGTATGTCAATTGATGCGGCGGCGGCCACGTAGACGTAGAGGTTCCTTCAAAAAATGTTTCCAACCCCTCACTGCAATCGACGCCAGGCCCTGCAAACCGCCGCCTGTGGATTCGGTTCGCTGGCCTTCGCGGGACTCGCCCAGGCTGCATCCGCGAGCGATGACCCGTTGGCCCCGAAGCAGCCTCATTTTCCGGCTCGGGCGAAGCGGATCATCTTTCTGTTTATGCAGGGGGGGCCCAGCCACGTCGACTCGTTCGACTACAAGCCGATCCTCGACCAGCAAGATGGCAAGATGATGAGCTTCGACGATGCTCGCGTCATTGCGAACACGGGGATGAAGGGATCGTCGCAGCGAGTAATGAAGCCGCTCTGGAAATTCCAGCAGCATGGCAAAAGCGGTCGCTGGGCGTCGAATCTGTTTCCCGAAATGGCGAAGCATGTCGATGATCTGTGCTTCATCCATTCGGTCCATACCGAGGGTGTTGCCCACGGTCCCGCGACGCTGTTTCTGCATTGCGGTTCGACGAATTTCATCCGGCCGTCAATGGGGTCATGGGTCTTGTACGGCCTCGGATCAGAAAACCAAAACCTGCCAGGCTTCGTATCGATTGCGGCCTCGACGGGCAACGGCGGGCCTCGTAATTATGGCAACGCATTTCTGCCCCCCGTCTATCAAGGGACCGCCCTGGGCAAGGCCGGCGGGCCAGCCTCCGAAGCGACCATTCGCAATATGGGAAGTCCGCAACTCGACTCGCCGACTCAACGGCGGATGTTCGATTTGACTCAGGCACTCAACACGCAACAATTGCAATCTCACCCAGGCGATGCCGAACTGGAAGCGGTGATCAATTCCTTTGAACTCGCCTGGAGAATGCAGACTCACGCCCCGGATGTCTTGGATCTGACGAAAGAATCTGCCGCCACTCAGGCACTGTATGGCATCGGGGAGAAAGAGACCGACAACTTTGGGAAGCAATGCCTGATGGCTCGCCGCATGTGCGAAGCGGGAGTCCGTTTTATCCAAGTGACCTATGGGGACAACACTGCGAATCCGGCTTGGGATCAGCACTCCAATCTGCCGAAGCATGGTGACCATGCTCGCGCGGTGGATAAGCCCGTGGCAGCGTTGTTGGCCGACTTGAAGCAGCGCGGGTTGCTGGAAGACACCATTGTCTGGTGGGGCGGCGAGTTTGGCCGGACTCCGTATGCGCAAGCCAACGGCACGGGACGCGATCACAATCCGGGAGGCTTCACGGTGTGGCTGGCGGGGGGCGGTTTCAAGCCGGGATTTGCCTTCGGCCAGACCGATGAGTTTGGTCATCTGGCGGTGCAGGATAAGGTCCACATGCACGATCTGCATGCCACGCTGTTACACCAACTGGGGTTGAACCATGAGAAGCTGACTTACCGGTATGCGGGTCGAAACTTCCGCTTGACCGACGTTCATGGACGCGTGGTGAACGAGGTGTTCGCGTAGCGCCCTGGGTATCTAGGCCTGTAAGATGGGCACTCTTGCCCGTCTCTTTTGATATCGCAAGTTCGATTGCGATGCGAAAGACGCGGATTACCGCGAAGACGGGCAAGAGTGCCCATCCTACGAGGAAGAATCCAACTGAAACGCGATAGAGAGCTTTCACCTATGTCATCCTTGCCCACCGCAACCAAATGGTGGCACCGCCGCGATGATCAACTGGTTTGTACCTTGTGCCCGCGTGAATGTGCCTTGCACGAGGGCCAGCGCGGTTTCTGTTTCGTCCGGCAAAACGTCGCCGATGAAATGGTGCTGACGACTTACGGACGTAGCTCGGGATTCTGCATCGATCCGATTGAGAAGAAGCCGCTCAACCATTTTCTGCCGGGAACTCCGGTGCTCTCCTTTGGCACGGCGGGCTGTAACCTGGGGTGCAAGTTCTGCCAGAATTGGTCGACGAGTAAAGCGAAAGAGTTCGATGATCGGACCGACTTTGCCAGCCCGGAAGCGATCGCCCAGGCGGCGTTGCGACATGGCTGCCGCAGTGTGGCCTTCACCTACAACGATCCGGTGATCTGGGCCGAATACGCGATCGACACCGCCAAGGCCTGCCATGATATCGGCATTAAGACGGTCGCCGTCACTGCGGGGTATATTTCGGAAGAGGCTCGTGGCGAGTTCTATTCGGTCATGGATGCGGCGAATGTCGATCTGAAAGGTTTCACACCCGAGCTCTACAAGTTTCTGACGCTGTCCAAGCTGGAACCGGTGCTTGACACACTGCGTTGGTTGAAGCATGAGACCAACGTCTGGTTCGAGATTACCAATTTGATGATCCCGGGTGAAAATGATTCGCCCGATGAGACTGCTCGCATGTGTGATTGGATCGTCGAGAACTTGGGGCCCGATGTTCCCGTGCATTTCACGGCCTTTCATCCTGACTTCCGGATGATGGACTATGAACGGACCCCGCCGGCCACCTTGTTGCGAGCTCGCAAGCAGGCGCTGAGTGCGGGGATTCGCTATCCGTACGTTGGTAACATCCACGACGTCGCGGGCCAAAGCACTTACTGTCCCAATTGCGAGTCGCTGCTGATTGAACGCGACTGGTATCAACTGGGCCGCCATGGGTTGCGGGGGAACCAATGTATTCAGTGTGGAACAACCATTCCCGGCGTGTTTGAAGGTCGCCCGGGAACCTGGGGAGCAAAACGGCAGCCAATTCGTATTTCCGAGCCGCAGCCTGTTCCGATATCGTTAGAGGTTCCTCATCGTTCTGAATCGCGTCCTGAGACTCCAACGAAATCCGTCATGGCTGAAAAATCTCCTCTTAGTTGGTTGGCATCTGCCATTACCGTCTCCACAGGCAATTCTGTCACGCCACCGTCTGCCCCCTCGCTGCCGGTCCCCAAACTGATTACCCCGCGTCAGCCCGTGCGCGTTGATTTCACTCCAGAAGAAGCTGATCAGATCGCGGCACACGCGCGGGCCGTCGCACATGCCGCCTTGCATCAACAACCGATTCCCGTGCTGTCGGGACCACTGGCCGACGCGCCGGTCTATGGCATATTTGTCAGTTTCAAGCACGGGGAAAAACTACGCGCCTGCAAAGGGCAATTCGGGCAATTGGCCCCCCTGGGAGCCTTGTTGAATAAGGTCTCAGAGGACTCTGCCACGAATGACCCCCGTTTCACGCAGTTACGGGCGGACGAACTTCCCCATCTGTTGACGGAAGTGTCGTTGATGTTCAACCCGCAGCCGGTGCAGGAAACAGGTGAGGGCCGCGCCGCAGCCATTCAGGTCGGGAAGCACGGCCTGGTGATTTCGAACCCTCGTGGCCGAGGGCTGCTCTTGCCGCAGGTCGCGACCGAACACCGCTGGGATCTATTGACGTTTCTACAAGGGGTTTGCCGGAAAGCCAGTTTACCGAACGATGCCTGGAAGGCTGACGAAACTCAGTTGATGACCTTCGAAGCACGGTTGTTTTATTCGCCGCCAGGTGTCTCAGCTCCGGTCATCCGTCCTGCTGCTCGGGCGGGTCAGTTCTATCCGGCGAAGGTCGACGAGATGCAGGCGCAGATTGATCGCTTCCTTGCTGTGGATTCTCCGCCGGCGGAGACCATGAGGGCAGTGATGTTGCCGCATGCCGGTTGGATCTATTGCGGCGATGTGATGGGACGAACGCTGGCCCGCGTGACCGTTCCGCGGACCGTCGTGATTGTCAGCCCCAAGCACACAGCGGCTGGAGCCACGTGGTCAGTGTCGAATGCCGACGCGTGGGAAATCCCCGGCGCCCAGATTCCAGTTGCCACCGACCTTCGGGCCCGGCTGGTGGACTTGGTCCCGGCATTGACCGTCGAGTCAGCCGCGCACGCTCAAGAACACGGGATCGAAGTCATCCTGCCGTTCTTGCGAGCTCGCAATCCCGATGTGCGCATCCTGCCCATCGTTCTGGGTCCGAGTTCTTATAGTCAGACCGAGCAATTCGCACAGGCCTTGGCGATCCTCTGCCGCGAAGTCCAGGAACCCATTCTGCTGGTGATCTCCAGCGATATGAATCATTTTGCAGCGGAGGCGGACAACCGCCGGCTCGACTTCCTGGCCATCGACGCCATGCGGACAGGAAATGCTGGCCATTTATTCGACGTGACGCAACAACATCGGATCTCTATGTGTGGCGTCATCCCGGCCATCACCGTTCTTCGAGCGTTAGAGTCGACCGGGATTCCGCCGCAACCCGAGCTTGTCCATTATGACAACAGCAGCAGCGCGAGCGGGCAGCTTGATCGTGTCGTGGGATATGCGGGGATGGTGATTCGTTAGGCGTACCGTGGGACGGGTCTCCAGGCCCGTCCGTCCCTGTGTGTCTTTGTGAATTCCTACTGTCGTCGCCCTGGCCGCTGGACGGACGGGCCTGGAGACCCGTCCCACGGTTGCCGCCGGCCGAAATGTCTATGCTGGCTTTGACTTATGTATGACGCGAAGTTGTCGCGCGGCATTGTTCCGGGTTCGGAATTCATATTGGAACTGACGCATGTGATCCGATCCACTCTGGACACTGTTCCCATGATTGTGCACAATGCTTCTATTAGCTGGTTCTTAACGTTTGTGCCGCCAGACGGCAGCACAATCGGGACAGGGTCTTCACGAGAAACCTTAAAAAGTGTCCTGACCAGCAGCCCTAAACTTTGGAATATATGAGCCGTACGGCTATCCTGCGGAACCTCGTGCATGACGCACCGGTGATCGCTCCTTCCGTGTTGAAAGTGGATTACGGCAATCTGCACCGCGAAGTGCAGTTGCTGGAACGAGCTGGGGCCAGCGTCCTCCATTTGGATGTCATGGATGCCCACTTCGTACCCAATTTGTCGTACGGTCCCATGGTCATCGAGAGCTTGCGTAAGCTCACGGAATTGCCGTTTGATGCCCATTTGATGATCTCGGATCCCGGTCGCTACCTCGACGACTATCTGTCGGCCGGCTGCGATGCGATTACGATCCATATTGAAGCCGTTCCGGAACCGCAGAGTTTGCTGCGCGATATCCGGAAGGCCGACCGTCTCGCGGGAATTGTGCTCAATCCCGATACACCGGTGGAACGCATCCGCCCGTATCTGGATTTGTGCGATCTCGTTCTCGTCATGAGTGTGAATCCAGGTTTCGGCGGGCAGAAATTTATGCCGATTGCCCTGGAAAAACTCAAACAATTGCGATCCTGGTTGCCGGCCGAAACGCTGCTGTCTGTTGATGGCGGGATCGGTGCGGGAACGATCGCCAGTGCTGCGGCCGCCGGGGCCAATTATTTCGTAGCCGGCAGTGCTATCTTCGATCAACCTGACTACGGAGCCGCGATCCGCCACTTGGCCGATCTCGCCCGAACTGCTGCGGCGGAAAAGCCGCGGGAGTAACTGAAAGCCTATGTCCCAATCACTCTCAACTGTTGTTTTAATCCATCCCTGTTGCACCGATTTTGACGAACAAAACCGAGTCCAGGGACGCCTCAGTCTCCCGCTGAATGCTCGTGGGGAAGCGCAACTGCAAGAACTGGCAGTCCAGTTGCAGGCGGCTCCCATGGAAGTCATCTACACATCCCGCTGCGAGCCCGCTCGCAGTACTGCGGCTGCATTGGGCGAAGCGCTCGGGCTGACCGTTAAGGAACTGGATGATCTGGAGAACCTGGATCAAGGCTTGTGGCAGGGGCTGCAAGTCGAGGACCTGCGACGCAAACACCCCAAGGTCTTCCGCCAGTGGCAAGAAGCGCCCGAGACGGTTTGTCCGCCACAAGGTGAGACCGTAGAGGAAGCCTTGGAGCGGATTCGACATGCGTTTGAAAAGCCGCTCCGGCGCGGGATTCCGTTTGCGGTCGTCGCTCCCGATCCTCTGGCTGAGTTGATTGGTTACTTCTTGACCGGCCGTAAGATCGAGCTGGGCAGCACGTTGTGTTGCGAGCAGCGCGTTCGGACACGGTGGGAGCTATTGCAGCTCGCTGACCAAGGTGCTCCTTGGAACGGAACCGCAGAAGCAATTTCCGGCTGATCTGGGCAAGCCGACCGAGAAACGGTAAAACTACTCAAGTCCCGTACTAATTCATCGTTACGGCAGCCGGTCAGCACCGAGGATCTGGCGCAACTCCTGCAGCATCGGGGGGATTCCCTGTAAATGCGAGGCGGCGTCAGGTGTGGAGCGTTGGCGGCTGTGAGGCCCTTACCGATACCATGCCGATGTCTGACGAATCGCCTGTCACTGAAATCTCCGTTCCGACCGGTTCGGAGCCGATCCTTCCCGAGGCTGCACCGGCGGTGAAACGCACGAAACGCGGCGTGCCCGAAGGCTTGTGGATTCGCTGCGATGGCTGCAAAGCAACCGTCTACAAAAAAGAGGTTGAGAAGCAGCTCAACGTTTGTCCGGAATGCCAGCATCACTTCTATGTGTCGGGGCAGAAGCGGATTGAACAGTTGCTCGATCCCGATAGTTTTGAGGAGTGGTTCACCGATCTGCGGAGTGTTGATCCGCTCGGTTTCGTCGATCGCAAGCCATATGCTGAGCGCCTGAAAGACGAACAAAAGCGAACCGGCCTCCGCGAGGCGTGCATCGCTGGTCGCGGTTACTTGCGCGGTCGCCCGCTGGTCTTCGCGCTGACTGACTCAGCATTCATCATGGGCAGCATGGGATCAGTCGTTGGCGAGATGCTGACACGCTCGATCGAACGGGCCACAGAACTCAACTTGCCGATCGTCATCGTCAGCGGCTCTGGTGGCGGGGCCCGCATGCACGAGGGAATTCTCTCACTGATGCAGATGGGCAAGGTCAGCGCGGCGCTAGCTCGCCTCCATGAAGCAGGTGGGTTGTTTATCTCGGTGCTGACGAACCCGACCATGGGTGGCGTTGCCGCAAGCTTTGCGTCGCTGGGAGATCTGATTCTCGCTGAACCGAATGCATTGGTTGGATTTGCCGGTCCGCGCGTGGTCGCAGCAACAGTGAAGCAAGAGTTGCCACCCGATTTCCAAACCAGCGAATTCATGCAGAAGCATGGGTTTGTTGATCGCGTCGTACATCGTGCAGATTTGCGCAGCGAGATTTCGCGCGTGATCGATTATTGCGTGCGATAGGCCGTAGCCCGACTCTTTGAGTCGGGTGCATTGCTTCGAGTACGAAGATACCCGACTCAGAGAGTCGGGCTACGAAAAAGCCCCGGCAATAAATTGCCGGGGCTTTTTTTGCAGACGACTTCTGCAAATTTAACCCCACGTCCGCCGCAGGAAACTCACAAAGTTCTGCGACATGATCCCCTCAATATCCGCCTGCGAATAACCGCGGGCCTTCAACAGTGGTGGGATCTTCTGCAAATCGGCAATCGAATCCAGATCCATCGGGGTCTGCTCCGTGCCGTAGCCGCCATCGAGATCAGTGCCGATACCGACATGCTTCGCATTGCCGGCAATCTGGCAGATGTGATCGATATGCTCGCAAATGCGTTCGATTTTTAGCTGATAGTCGGACGGCTTGCTCTTATGATGGACCCAGCCGGGGACCATCATGATGGCGTCAAATGCCATGCCCAGCACGCCACCACGTTCGATGACGGCCTTGATCTGATCGTCGGCGAACTGGCGGTTCCAGGGAGCCAGTGTCCGGCAATTTTGATGGCTGGCCCAGAGGGGACCGCTGTAGCAATCGAGAGCATCCCAGAAGCACTCGTCGCACAGATGGGTGACGTCCAGAATGATTCCCAGTCGTTCCATTTCCTTCAACAACTCTTTGCCCTTGGGGGGCAGCGGACCACTCGCGTCGGTGCCGTGTGCATAGACTCCGGGGCCGTAATGGGCAGGGCCGAGTGCTCGCAGACCGCTCTCATAGCTGCGTTCCAAGTGCTTCAGCGTGACGATGGAGTCTGCACCCTCCAAGCTGAGAATAAACCCAATCGGCAGGATTTTCGGCTTTTCACGCGACTTGATGATGAACGGCGTCCCGTCGTCACATGGGGGTGACTCACGCCACAGCTTGAGGTGGGCGTCTAGCTGGGCGACTGTTCGGATCTGGACCATCTCGCCCTGGTCGACCATCTCGCGGTACCAGGCCAACTGACCCTGGGTTTGCGCCCATGCTTGTTCGGGAGAGGCCCAGCCTGGCAACCGGGCGAAGTATCCCGAGTTGCGGCCAATCTGAGTGGCGACGCACAGGCCGATGCTCCCCTTTCGCATTTCGGGGAAGCAAACCGTGTTGTTGCCGCGGTCGACCTTGTCCTTTTGATGCCCTTCCCAACGGCGGATTTTCTCTAACGACCATCGTTGATCGCGATTCCACTCGAGAGCATTCATGCTCAAGTCCAGATGCACATCAAACGTAAAGACCGGGTCGCTCATCGCATTCCTTTCAGGGGTGTTGTCCAAGGCGGGTTTTTCAACTGAGTTTGCCGCTGAAGTCGATGATTCAGCGACAAGTTGGGGTGCGGCGCGTCGTCGAGCCACCAAAGTGTATCGCAGAGGCCTGATCATCGCCAATGTTGCGATCTGCTCACCAACTTCGGACGCAACGCAGAGGGATTCACCCGACTCTGAAGAGTCACGCTACGTGGGCATCTCCATGACGAATCCGATGGTAGTCACTCTGCCACTGCTATAATTTCCCCTGGTGCCTGACGCCAGCCCTGATTGGCCCCCAATCGCAACTCCCACCTTAACCCGGTAAAAACGATGAATCCGAAACCGCCGAAAGTGATCGTTATCGAAAAAGACGGTCAAACCCACTTCCAGTCGGAAGGTGAAGGGCCGTCAATTCCCGATCTCGAACGGCTGGCACGCTGGATGGACAGTCTGTTCGCGATACCCAGCATCGGGTTGCGATTCGGATTGGATTCCATCCTGGGACTCGTCCCGGGGCTGGGCGACACGGCGGCCTCAGCCGTCTCACTTTATATCCTGCATGCCGCGAGCCGTCGTGGAGTCTCGCGTCTGACGATGACGCGCATGGCGCTGAATATCGCACTCGACACGATCGCGGGATCGATACCCGTCATTGGCGACGTGTTCGATGTCTACTGGAAGGCCAATCAGAAAAACGTCGAGCTGCTAAAACGCCACGCCTTGGCGAGCCCCTCGGAGGAGAAGCGTCTGCGCTGGGCAGACTGGCTGTTTCTCGGTGCCTTGGTGTCGGTACTGATTACGCTGCTCGTGGGGAGCGTTACGATTGCAGTAATGCTCATCGCGTGGTTAGGAAGTGCCGTCTTATCTCACGCGCCACCAGCTGCAGCGCGATAGGCAGGCACGCCACCAAAAAAAGCAGGTGAGCCGGGCGTCACGCGCCACCCGGCTCACCTGTATCCGTATTGATAATCCTCTAACCTAGTTGACTTCTTCGTCGGGTGGGTCGATCTGATAGGTTTCGTTACCCAGGTTGACGAGGACCGGTTCAGTGAAGGCCAGATACTTCGACATGTGCGGTCCGTGCTTGGTCGCCAGTTCGAAGTACTCCTTGCTGAACTGTTTGACGCGATGGGCCTTCTTTTCCTGTTCGGTTGTCACGCTGGAATCGCGCCATTGCTTTTCGCGGCGATAGAACGTCTTCTGTCCGATATTCTGGACGTTCTCAGCAACTTGCGTGTTTCCATCCGCATCCTCGAAGAGTGCCGCCTTGCTGGCTCCGTTCGCACCGCCGTAGGCGCCTCGGCGAGCCAGGTCATCTTTGGCCTTCGCTGATGTCGGCTCACTGGCCGCCGCACCCGGTGATGCTGCAGATTGCAGACGGCCTTTGGCAGCCCGTTGGGCGAAACCGGCCTGACCACCCGCGTTTTGCCGCAGTTGTTTTTCAAAGCGGTCGGTCGCCACACTGGAATTCGCAGCTTGAGCGGTCAGATTGGTCCGTTCGTCAGCCAGGAACGACGTGTAGGGGGTCAAGATCCCATGCTTCAGCGAGAGTTGTACGAGTTCGTCCATCAGCTCCTTGTTCTGCCCACGCAGATCGAGTTCGTCGATGATCTCACCGATCCGCCGCGTCGCCCACAGTTTTTCGATATAGCCGTGAGTTTCATTCGAAGACTGTGACACCAATGTCGCTGGGAAGGAGAAGGTGCGTTTCTCACCAGAAATCGAACCGGTCAAGGTCACCTTAGCCGTGCCGTTCGCCTTGTAGCGGCCAACCATCACGATTTGCTCACCTTGGAACAGGTCGGTCAGCTGTTTCGGATAGACACGCGAAATCGCCGCACCTGATTCAGCACCCAGTGGCTGATCGAATTCCCACGCCAGGGCCAGATCGGTCAGCAGGGGCGAGCCAATCTTGTTGTAGAGGATCGCGACTTGCGATTCGATGTTCTCGTTCGGTTTTACATACACCGATTGCCCACGCAAATCACGTGACACGCGGTCGAGCAACCGGCTGTTGACGTCATAGCCGACGCCAAAACTGAAGACTCGCGCCCCGACGGTATTGGCAAGACCCGCGTTCTTGGCGATGTTCATCTCGTTGGTCTCGCCAATCGTCGGCAAGCCATCGGTCAGGAACAACACGTAGCTCGGCCGCGACTTGTCAGCCAGCATTTTCAGGGCCGTCTGTAGAGCACCGTCGATGTTCGTCCCGCCTCCCGCGAACAATCCCTCGGCATAACCGACCGCCGCTTTAACGGTGGCCTCATCCGCACGCTGCAGTTCCGGACGGAAGGCCTCGACGGCGGAGTCATACGCCACAATATTGAACGTATCGCCCGGCCGCAGTTGCCGAACAACGAACTTCAGGGCTTCGCGAGCCTGTTCGATCTTCGCACCGCTCATGCTGCCCGATTTGTCCACGACAATGACGACGGTCTTATCGACCTTGTTCTCCATCGCCGATTTCACTTCGGGACTGGCAAGCAGCAGGAAGTAGCCATCCTCGGTCTGACAGGGACGGTAGCTGACCACATTCATTCCCACGAGACCATTCTGGGTACCATACAGCAGCCGGAAGTCATCGGGAGCATAGACGTTCGTCAGCGACAGCTTGCAGACAGCCCGGTTGGAGTCGGGGCGTTCGATATCAATGCGGTGGCTGGGGCTGTGGATCGTCTTGATCGCATCGCCGGCCTCAATTCGCACGGTGACCTCCAGTTTGTCGATCGGCCGGGTGGAGAATTTGTTCGTTCCCAAGGGCAAACTGAGATCGATCATTCCGCTGTCTTTCACCAGCAGTTGCGAATAGCGGATCTCCACTTTACGGGTTGCCCGGGCGGGAATCGGGAAGACACTCGTTTGATAGAGTCCCTGGCCAATGTATTCGAGTAGAGCGGGGTCGCGTTGGCGGCGGACGGTTTCTTCGTAGATGCGCCGGGCCTCGTCCTTGGGGAGCAGTTTGCCGGGGAGTTCCTTGCCATCGACCAACAGCGTCAAGCCCGAGATCGTGGCTGAATCGGGCAGTGGGAAGTACAGCGAGGCTTCGATCGTCTGACTTCCGACATTTTCGAAGACCTGCGAGATCTGGACCTGCGCGGCCTGATCGCGGACTTGCGCCTGCATTTCGACTGACTGGATGCGGTATTCGGTCACGCGCGGTGCAGGGACCGTGGGCCGCGGGATCGGTCGCGGTGGATGAGGCGGATTGATGATGATGACCTGTGCCGAAACTGGGGTCGCCAGCAGGCAGAAGGCCATAGCCAGCCCGGTTAGACAAGCAGCAATTCGGCGCATGATGAGCCTCTCTTTGGCAGACAGAAATCAAATCACTCCACTGGGGCCAACGCCTCTCTCTTGTAGTTTCCTCGAAGTCGGGGTGGTGTGTCGAATTTTTTTGGGAATTCAAAGATAGTCGTGTGAGTGTCGTTGATCGCTCCGCGATCAAACGCGGGCGCAGCTTTTGGGTGGCACGTAATTGGACCATCAGTCGTAACGCGATAGCGTCCAGCTCAAATTGCACGAAACGGCCCGCGTTTTTCCCAATTCCGAATCCTAGAAGTTCGCCTGTGAGCGGGAACTTCTACGTCTTGAAGGACAGTGCCATTGCTGACGCTTTTGGGGTGAAACTGGACGTTTTATTGACGGCGATACATGGACGCTGTCGCGTTACGACTGATGATCTTGTGGTCGCCCCACCCGTTCGATGCGCTCGCGTTTCGATCGGGGAGCGATCAACGACTATCTTTGACTTCCCTCACCGCTTCGCTAAGCTGAGAACCGGTATTGATTCCCTTCGATCGCAGCAGAATGGTTAAGGCCGGTAAATGGCGATAGTTGAGTTGCAGCAAGTGGTGGCCACGGAAAGCTCTTGCCGGCTGGATCAAGTCGTACGAGATCTGACCGGGCGCTCGCGCTCCGATATTCGAGGCATGTTCCACCACCAATGCGTTCGCTTAAACGGTGAGGTTTGCCGCGAACCAGGAGCTCAGGTAAAACTGGGGGACGCCATTGTCGTCCGACATGATCCGCACACACGCTATCACGAACCGCCTCCCGATCGAGGCAATTCGGCGTTTCGCACAGTGTTCGAAGACGAGCATTTGATCGTCGTCGATAAGGCCGCCTCCATCCTGACGGTCCCGACCGATCACGGTGAAACGAACACCTTACTGGGTGCGTTGAACGTCTATCTCGGGCGACGTCGCGGCCGGGCCAGTGTCGTGCATCGCCTGGATCGGGGAACCTCAGGGCTTTTGGTATTCGCCAAGAATCCACGGATTGCGAATGAACTCATTTCTCAATTTCGCGTTCATAAGGCAGAGCGAGAATATGCCGCGATCGTCGCCGGCGTTCTGCACGAGCCGACCGGGACGTTTTCCACCCACATGGGTACCACCAAGAGCCTGCAGCGATACTCGACCGAGGACGAAGACGAGGGAGAAATTGCCATCACGCACTATAAGGTAGAACGCCTGCTGTCCTCGGCGACCTACGTTCGAGTCCGCCTGGAAACCGGCCGCCGCAACCAGATTCGCGTCCATTTTGCCGATGCAGGCCACCCCGTGTTGGGGGACGAACGATATCGAACAGACCGGTCCTATCATCCCGGCTGGAGAGCGAATCGACTGGCCTTGCACGCGGCGATCTTGGGATTCGACCATCCGCGAACGAAAGAAGCTTTGCGATTTGAATCGCCGCTGCCGGATGAGTTTGAGCGGTTTCTGGCGAAACAGCGGTAAATCATTCAACGGAAATGGTTTGTGTCGCCTTGCCGAATTTGCAAACGGGTCCGAAGAAATCGGTTCAAATGCAGATTTTCTGCAAACCGATCCTTTTCAGACGTCACCCGAGCCGATAAACTACCGTTTGAAGAGGTTCTATTTGAGGACCTCGGGTTGTGTTTGTGCAGGAAGCTTCGAGGACGAAATGGCTAAGCCACATCGAGTGATCAAGAAAGCAAATAAGGGACAACGTCCCGCGAATTCCAAGGCACGGAAGGCCAAAGCCCATAAGGTTCGGACCTGATCTGCTGATCTTGTAACGAGTTACGGCGAATTAATGCTGATTTGAAACCGCGTGCTCTGCTAATCGCAGGGCGCGCGGTTTTATGCTGCGCGTGCCATATACTAATAGAAGAATTTGTGAGAATTCTTGCAGCGTTGAAAAACTGTAGGATGGGCACTCCTGCCCGTCTGTATTTCGAACCCAGAGGCGGGCAAGAGTGCCCATCCTACAAGGGATCTTATCATGTCTGTGCCGGAACTCCTGCAGCTTGAGTTGCTGGCGCAAGTTGATGACCTTCTGGAGCGGTTGAACACCTGGTTGGAGATTGACTCGAACTGGGAACCGTTGCAGGCCAGTCGGGCGCTGCTGCGGCGGGTGGTGTTCCGCGTCGAATCTTTGCGCGTGCGACTGGAGGCCCCGCTGGTTGTCGCTACGTTTGGCGGCACCGGGACCGGCAAGAGTGCCCTGATCAATGCGCTGGTTGGTCGCGAATGCACTGCCAGCGGACGACAGAGACCGACGACGACTCGGCCGATTCTGGTCGCCCATCCGTTGACGGAATTGGAGCCGCTCGGGTTGCCGCTGGACGCGTTTGAAATCACGCTGGTCGATGCTCCTGCCTTACGTGATATCGTCATCGTCGATTGTCCCGATCCCGATACCAATGAGGCCGAAACGGCTGGCAGTAATCTCGAACGCTTGCGCCAGATGCTGCCGCATTGCGATGTCCTGCTCTATACGTCGACGCAGCAGAAATACCGCTCGGCACGCGTCGTTCAAGAGCTGTCTCAGGCCGCTGCGGGATGTCGCCTGATCTTCGTGCAGACGCACGCGGATCTCGATGAGGATATCCGCGACGACTGGCGCAATCTGCTGGCCGAGCACTATGAAGTCCCGGACGTCTTCTTCGTCGATTCCTTGCGAGCGTTGCGGGAGCAAGCCGCGGGTCAGCGGCCCAGCGGTGATTTTTCCAGGCTGCTTGATTTGCTGTCTCGTGAATTGGGGACGGCACAACGGACCCAGGTTCGCCGGGCCAATTTGCTGGATCTGGTACAGGCGGCACTCGATCACTGCCGGAAGACCCTGGCTGACCATGAAGTGCGGTTGGTTGAACTCGAGGATGAACTTGAACGGCAACGGCAGCTCATGTTGGCCACGATGACGGTGCGGCTGCGAGACGAATTGCTGGCGAGCCGTAATCTGTGGGAACGCCGGCTGCTGGGTGAGGTGGCTCAGATCTGGGGATTCAGCCCGTTCTCGTCGGTCTTGCGGCTGTATAACAGCCTGGGGACATTGCTGGCCTCGGCGACCTTAGTGCGAGCCCGCAGTTCGGCCCAGTTGGCAATCCTCGGAGCCATGCAGGGAATGCAGTGGCTGAATTCTCGCCGGGTTGAGCAAGAGAGTGAAGACCGGATGCAGCAACTGGCGACATTGGGACTCGACGACCATGTCTTGCGGGAAGCCCAGTTGGTTTTGTCGGGATACGTGCATTCGGCCCGGTTTGATTCGCGCATCCTGCAAATCTCCGATCTGAAGCATCTGCGACACGAGGCGGCTCGGGTCGAAAGCCAATTCCTGGGTGATGCCGGCCGGTCGGTCGAAGAGATCATTTCTTCGCTCGCTCGCCGCCATTCAGGTTGGTTGCGCCGGGGGTGTTATGAAGTCCTGTGGCTCGCGTTTGTGAGCTACCTTATCGTCCGCATCGGCAAGAATTTCTTCTGGGACTCGGTGTTCTTGAAGACGCCGATTTTGACGATGGAATTCTACATTGCGGCTGGGGTGTTTCTCGTCCTCTGGTCGGGGCTGTTGCTGATGATGTTTACCCGAGGTTTGCGGAGCGGATTGAACCAGCGGATCAATGAACTCGCCGTCGAGCTGGCTCAGAGCCGGCTGGGATCGGGCCTGTTTCCACAATTGGAAACGGCGTGCCGCGACGCTCATCATGTCTGCCGCCAGCTCGAACATCTGGCCCTCACAACCAACGAGATTCGCCGCCACATTGCCGTCAGCCCGGGATTAGGAGCCGCTCGCGGAGTTGATCCGGAGAAGGCTTTGGCCGTTGCGACGGCGCGATAGCGGATTACCGCCCCAGTCTCCTTCAAAGCACTTCCGACCGGCCCCCTGTCGCATTAGAATCGGTTGATTGGTTGTTGCGATCGGAAACCTGTTTGAGGGCGTGTGATGCTGCGGACTGATCATCGTACTGGCTGGATCTTGGCCGTCGGGGTAATCCTCAGTGTGATCGCGCTGCCCGCCGGGTCTCCAGCTGAGACTGCTCTACCGCCACCGGCTGCGCGGACCGTCGACTTTGTAAAGGACATTCAGCCGCTCTTCGCCCAGCATTGCTATAAATGCCATGGGCCCGACAAACAGCTCAGCGGTTTGCGGCTCGATCTGAAGAAGTCCGCTCTGGAAGGGGGCGACTCGGGCAAAGTGGTCGAGGTCAAACAGAGTGCCGCCAGTACCCTGATCGAGTACATCGCGGGCATTGATCCCGATCGAGTGATGCCTCCCAAGGGCGAACGGCTGACTGCGGAGCAAGTGGGCCTCGTCCGAGCTTGGATCGATCAGGGAGCCGTCTGGCCCGATGACGCACCTGGCAATTTGCTGAAGAAATCCGAGCATTGGGCCTTTCAGCCAGTGAAACGCTCGTCCCCGCCGACAACCCCTAATCCAGGCTGGATCAAGAACCCGATCGATGGGTTTATTCTGGCGAAGCTGGAACGCGAGGGAATCGCGCCCGCTCCGGAAGCCGATCGCCCCACGCTCATTCGGCGTCTGTATCTGGATCTATTGGGATTGATTCCCGCGCCGGCCGAGATCGACGAGTTCATCCAGGATCAAGATCCTCAGGCATACGAAGATCTGGTCGATCGCATTCTCAAGTCGCCGCATTTTGGCGAGCGTTGGGGGCGACATTGGCTTGATCTCGCACGCTATGCGGACAGCGACGGCTATGAGAAAGACACTCCGCGGCCATTCGCATATCGGTATCGCGATTGGGTCATTGACGCGATCAATCGTGACCTGCCGTTCGATCAATTTACGGTCGAGCAACTCGCGGGGGATTTGCTGCCGAATGCGACGATGGAGCAGCGGATGGCAGCCGGATTCCATCGCAATACGCTGACCAACAAAGAGGGTGGGGCCGACCAGGAAGAATTCCGCGTGGCGGCGACCGTGGATCGTGTCAATACGCTGGGCTCCGTCTGGCTGGGACTGACGGTGGGATGTGCTCAGTGTCATACCCACAAGTACGACCCGATTACTCAGCGTGAGTATTTTCAATTGTTCGCCTACCTGAATTCGATTCAGGAAACCGAGATGCCTGCCCCGACGCCGGATGAAGCGACAACGGTCGCGAAAGCTAAGGCGAAGTTTGATCTCGAGCACGCTCCGTTTGCGGCTGCCCTCGCCAAGTTTGAACAGGAACAACTGCCAACCCGGCAAGCCGCATGGGAGCAATCGCTGGCGGGAAGCTCCGCGGTTGATTGGACGGTGCTCGCACCGGTCAGCGTGGTTTCTCAACAGGGAGTGAAATTCACGCAACTTCCCGACGGATCATCGTTCGCTTCCGGCGCGAATCCAGAATCGGACCTCTACACCATTACCGCGAAGACTCCGGCGACAGCGATCACGGGATTCCGGCTGGAGGTCCTGCCCGATGACAAGCTGCCCGCCAAGGGGCCCGGTCGCACGCCGCATGGCAATTTCGTGCTGTCCGAATTCGGCGTCACGGCATCCACGAGTGCGGCAGAACCGGGTAAACCAGTTGTCCTGAAGAATGCTCAGGCGGACTTCGAACAAGGTAACTACGGTAAGAAGATTGCCTTCCCGATCTCGGCCGTGTTGGATGGTAAGTCTGATACCGGTTGGGCGATCGCTGATAAGTATGGAGTTCCGCACGTCGCGGTGTTCGAATGCGATACCCCACTGACCGGTGAGCAGATTCTCGTTTTCAAACTGGATCAACAGCATGGTCTCAAGCACACGATTGGCAAGTTTCGACTGTCAGTGACATCGCAGGCCCCGCCGTTGAAATTGACCCCCATGCCTGACGCGGTGATCGCCGCCTTGAAGCGGCCCTCTAGTGAGCGAACAGACGCGCATAATTTGGACATCACCAGCTACTTTAAAACGATCGATCCCGACTATTCCAAACTTCAAGCCGAGGCCGTTGCACACCTCAAGACCGCGCCGCTCGATCCGGCCACGAAGGCTCAAACGGTCAATGAACTGGTGACACCGCGGGCTACGACGATTCTTGTGCGCGGTGACTTCCTGCGGAAAGGGGATCCGGTGCAACCTGGAACTCCGCTGGTGTTGCATGCACTCCCCGCGTCTTCAGCCACCACACGCTTGGAACTCGCGAAGTGGATGGTTGAGCCAGCCAACCCACTGACCAGTCGAGTCACCGTCAACCTGTGGTGGCAATATCTGTTTGGCCGCGGACTCGTCGCGACGGTCGAAGACTTCGGCGTGCGTGGCGAGTTGCCGTCGCATCCGGAATTGCTCGACTGGCTGGCGTCTGAATTGCTGGCACAGAAGTGGAGTCGCAAGGAACTCGTCAAGGTGATCGTGAACTCAGCCACATACCGTCAGTCGTCACGGAGCCGTCCGGAATTGCACGAACGCGATCCCAAGAACATCTGGCTATCACATCAAAACCGCTTCCGCCTGGAGGCTGAGGTTGTCCGTGATCTCAACTTGACTGCGAGCGGCCTGTTGAATCGTCGGATTGGCGGACCGAGTGTGCGCCCGCCCTTGCCGCCGGGTGTTGCGGAACTGGGTTACGCCGGCAGCATCAAGTGGGCCGAAAGTACCGGTGCCGACAAGTACCGCCGCGGACTCTATATCTTCTTTCAGCGGACAGTTCCCTATCCGATGCTGATGTCGTTCGATGCCCCCGACTCGAATAGCGCCTGTGTTCGCCGCGAGCGTTCCAACACGCCGTTGCAAGCTCTCACTTTGCTGAACGATCCGGTCTTCTTCGAATGTGCCCAAGCGTTAGGCCGGCGCGCCATGAACGAGCAAAAGTCAGGCGGCCAGGGCCGTATCAACTACCTGTTCCGCCTCTGCCTGGGACGAGCCCCAACCTCGGCCGAGACCACCAGATTGTGGCAGTTGCATGAGGAACTCAAGGGACAGATCGCCGCCCAGGCCGGCGCAGCCGAGAAGCTCGCAGGCGCGAAGCCCTTACCGGGCGACGAACTCGAAACAGCGACCAGCGTGACGCTCAGCAGGATTTTGCTGAATTTGGACGAGTTCGTGGTGCGTGAGTAAGTTTAGTGCTTATTGTGTGTTCGCATTAACCCCGGAGGGGTGTCCGCATAAAGCCTGGGGCGCCAGCCCCAGGACACGGTCTAAAACAGCCTCAAGCCCCGGAGGGGCGACCGCATCTCTGGCTTCTAACTACTTCGAGATGTTATGGCCAGCACATTCACGAATCTTCTCTACCATATCGTATACTCGACGAAATACCGTAAAGAGACGATTGAGCCAGCCTGGCAGGAGAATCTTTACGAGTACATGGGAGGAATCATTCGAGAGCGTGATGGGATCTTGCTCCAAATCGGAGGAATGCCGGATCATGTTCATATTTTGGCAAAGCTGAGTCCGAAGTATGCCATCATGGACGTATTGCGTGAGATCAAGGCCGGCTCTTCGAAATGGGTAAATGAGCGTTCTGATTTGTCAGGCCGATTTGAATGGCAAGCTGGCTACGGGGCATTTTCCGTCAGCCAGTCGTACTCAGAAAGGGTTGCGCTTTATATTCGGAATCAAGTGCAACATCACATGACAAAGACGTTTCGATCGGAATTCATACAACTGTTGAAAAGACATCGAATTGAGTTCGATTTGAAATATGTGTTTGAAGAAGAGCACATCGCATAGCGGGGTTTACAGAGGTTGCGATCGCCCCTCCGGGGCTTGGTTTTCATGTGATCTCGTGGACCTGGGGCTGGCGCCCCAGGCTTTATGCGGTCGCCGCTCCGCGGCTAGGAATGCCTGGCGCTTCCTCTATCAAATAACTCTGTCGCCATCGCAATTCCCGTGACGGATCAATCGTCCTCTTCTTCCTCTTCGTCGTCATCATCTTCGAAATCGGGATGCAACGGGTCGTTCGGGTCGAAGAAGAAGTCGCCCAGGCCCATGGGGATTGCGCTGCCGCCCAGCGATTGGTTGCGTCGGCGGGCGAGATGATCGAGGTCCAGGGCTTCTTCGCCCAGGCATCGGAAGAGGGCTTCCTGCCAGACCTTGTCTTTGGACATCGGATGTTCTTTATCTTGCATCATCCGCTTGACCGCGTACCGCAAGAGATTGATGCCGTCGCGGGTGGAGAAGTCGAGCTTCAAGCCGTGAGCTCGCTGGAGGAACTCGACCGTCAGGTTGATCAGGTCGGCTTCCACAAACGGCAGGTGATACTTGAGGATCGCAAACTCTTCTTGCTTGCTGGGGAACCCCAATTGTAAGGTCGGCTGCAAGCGGCTGAGGATGTAGTCGGGGATTTCGAAGGTCGATTCGTCGACGTTCATCGTCACCGCGCAACGGAAATCGCGATGTGCCGGAATGGTGATCCCGGCGACGATCGATTCCACATAGCGGAGGTGGTCGAGCAGCGGGGCGAGACTCGCCCACGACTTCTCGTTCATGCGGTTGCCTTCGTCCAGCAGGCAGATGCCGCCACGAATCATGGCCGTAACCAGCGACGAGGCGTGGTAGACGATCTTGCCGCTTTCGGCCAGGACCGGGGTGACCAGTAGATCCTCAGGGCGCGTATCGGCCGTGCATTGGAAGATGTAGAACTCCTGCTTGCGCAGCTTGCCACCCGCCATAGCGAGAGTTGTCTTGCCGATACCCGGTGGACCGACCAGGCGCGGGGCGAGGGGCAAGTCGCGGTCGTCGACCACCAGCCAGCAGGCTAGCAGTTGCTTCAGAACCTCGCGTTGACCAATCCATTCTCCGTCCGATGTGTCGGGATGCCCCAAATACAATCGTACGCCGCCAATTTCAACCGATGTGGACATGAAGCCTCGACAGACAAGAAGTCAAATGCAAGCCAGACCGGATGGCGGCTTGACCAAGCCGAATTGTACTGAGCTGGTAGCAGAACTCGCCAGAGTTCTGGCTGCACGAGTGGATTCTCTTCAGTTTCTAGCATTCAGAAATTGTCGCGTACGGGTTACGGGGCAAGCCGCTCGGGCACATCGTTTGCTTTACGCTCCGGCGGGCCAGAGGGATCACATTCCAACGACGAAACCCATGGAGAAACGCGATGAAACTGATGACGTTGCAGGACTTACTGGCGGATCAACTTAAGGATATCTACAGCGCCGAAAATCAATTGGTGAAAGCACTTCCCAAGATGGCGAATGCCGCATCTTCCGCCGATCTGAAAGAGGCGTTCGAAAGCCATCTGGTGGAGACGGAAACGCATGTGGCGCGGCTCGAACAGATCTTCCAACGCCTCAACATCAAGCCCGGTCGGAAGAAATGCAAAGCCATGGAAGGACTTGTTGCTGAAGGCAAGGAAACGATTGATGAAAATGCCGAACCGATGGTCCACGATGCCGCGCTGATTGCTGCGGCTCAGCGGGTTGAGCATTACGAGATCGCGGCTTATGGGACGGCGCGGACCTTTGCGACGATTCTTGGCGACGACGAAACGGCCGAACTCCTGCAGACGACATTGGATGAGGAGTCGCAATGCGATACGAAATTGACGGAGATTGCGATGAACGGCATCAATCAAGATGCTGTCGCTCCGGAAGAAGTCGGTAGCCGCGAGTAGGTCAACGTCCCACCGTTCGACCCCGTAGACTGCCTGGCCTCGACCGTCAGCCGATCAGCTCTGCTGATTGACTGACGGTTTTTCATTCTTTGAATGAATTTCAATTCACCCGCGGTACTGTCAGCGGTCATGATGCTCGCCGACCATACGGCAGAATGTTGCTGTTCGCTCCGCAACCAGACGCCATCGCGATGACGAGGCGGAATTTGCAATCCACTTCTGGTTTCTCATAGCCTCGCGACTGCGAATGCGTTTGATCGCGGATCGTTCAACGACACTCCTGCTCCCAAACTGTCTCGGATCGTTTGAGGAAAATTGGCTGGAGATCCCTTGTAGCTGACAATTTCCACGTTGGAATAAACCTGCCGGAAAAATAACGATTTCGTAAGTATTGGCCAGATCGAGAGATAGCATCATGAGGGGCGAACCTCAAACCAGAGCGTCGCATTCGGCATCCACTTTCGATGGTGGTCGTCGATTTGCCCCGCCGATATTCATGTCATTGCCTCCGTCCCTGGGATAAGTAGAATGCTCCCGAGGGCACCTGTTCCTGAGCCTGGTATTTCGAAATCGCGACAATGATCTGCAATCCATCGATCCCTGCAATACGGCTCCGATTGGCCCGTTCAATCCGCTCCGCTTGGAGTGCGACAGGACGCTGGCAGGCGTTGGTCGTCGTGCTGGCGATCTCGCTCGCCGGGGGATGGGGCGCGGACTATCTGACTCTTCAGGAAGCCGAGCCGCTGGAATCTTCGGCGCCCGGCGAAGAGTGTGTCGATCCGCCGGAGTTTCATGCGACCCGACGCATCGTCCGTGTCCGTGCGATGCATGTGGGACACCTCGGATCCGGGACCTGCCGTCCGATCCCCAAAATTCAAGTCTGTCCCGCGTATCAGTCTTCGAGACACTCGTCATCGGGACATCGACTCGCGAACAATCTCTGCGCTCCGCTGCGCTGTTAGTTCGGTCTCTAGCCTGACTCTCCAGAGTCGGGTGCTTCTTTGCAACGAACCGAATCGCGCCCTTTCAAAGTAGCCTTCACGCTCCGCGTGAAGTAAGCCGGGCGCGCGGTGAACGCTAAATTCATTGCAACCATGTCCGCGCGCCCGACCGTCTTCACGCGGAGCGTGAAGGCTACTATCTCCGAAATCTCACCAAGGATATATCGAACGATGAAACCTGTGACGAACGACTCGTCAATCGGCGTGGCACGTGATCTCACTGCGGGATTGGTTGTGTTTCTCGTGGCGCTCCCGTTGTGTTTGGGAGTCGCCCTGGCATCCAACGCGCCCTTATTTTCCGGAGTGCTGACAGGCATCGTCGGCGGGATCCTGGTGGGCATCCTAAGTGGTTCGCAGACCAGCGTGTCTGGCCCGGCGGCGGGATTGACCGCGGTGGTGGCAGCACAAATTGCAGCATTGGGATCCTTCGAGGCCTTCCTGCTGGCGGTCTTCATTGGGGGGCTCATTCAAATTGCATTCGGCTTGATGAAGGCCGGCTTTCTGTCGGACTTCGTCCCTTCCAGTGTGATCAAAGGGTTGCTCGCAGCCATCGGAGTGATCTTGATTTTGAAGCAGATTCCACACGTCCTCGGGCACGACACCGATCCAGAAGGAGACATGGCTTTCTCACAGCCGGATCAGCACAACACGTTTTCGGAACTCGGTACGATTTTTTACGGACAAATTCATCTCGGTGCCGTGGTGATTGGCCTCGTTTCCATCGCCATCCTCGTTGGTTGGAACAAATGCAAGCCGTTGAAGAAATCGCTGGTCCCACCGCAACTGATTGTCGTGATACTGGGGGTGATCGGCGGCCAAATCTTCCGACAAATCGGGGGGCCGTGGGCGATTGACGGCGCCCATCTCGTACAAGTTCCAGTGGCCGAGAATCTGGCAGGATTCACGGGATTTCTGCGGCTGCCAGACTTTTCTCAATGGCTGAACCCCGCCATTTACACGGCGGGCCTGACGATTGCGATCGTGGCCTCATTGGAAACCCTCCTGAATCTGGAAG
>JAQGHS010000014.1 GCA_028291605.1 Planctomycetaceae bacterium
TAAAAGAAAAGCAACAGCGGCTTAAACAAGTTGTGCAGGACGTTGTGGATGAACTCGTCAAACAACGACGTGGGGACATACGGAGCCGCAGCAGCCGCAGCCGCGGGGGCAGCGTCCGCGGCATTGGCCAAAAGCGTGTGGGCTAGCTGCTGTAACTCGAGCGCATGCTGGATGACTGGCGTCATAATCGAAATCGACCTCTCCATTTAAATACCAGACTGCCCCCGGTAGCGTTTTCACCATGACGCCTGTCGCCGGTTGCAGTGCCAGCCAGTTAAGCACGGACCGTGCCGCCGAGCTGGACTCAAACTTCAAAGGCGAACTGCGGCATATAAAGTGCAACGCCAAGCCGCCAGAAGCTTCGTGTAACAGCCTGCAATTTCCGCGATTATGTCCCTCCTGCCACTCGCTCACAATCATTTTTTGTTTAGTGCTATCCGTCTTAACAAGCCATCGATTTGGCCACCAAATTGCCATTGCAATTGGCCAGTAAATAGCCAAAAAACCGGTATTTTACCCGCGTTTTCAGCGGAACCCGAGACCGCACATTAAGTACTGTACAAAATGCAAACCAAACTCACCCTGGAAAACGTCTTTCCACCATCTTAATCCTGTTACCGGCGGATAAGCCGTGGGACCCAAGAATCGCGAGGAATGGAAAACATCTTTCCCGCGTTCTTGAAATCGAGCACTGTTCAAACTCTGAAATGGAAAGACTTTTTCCATTGATTTCTGATCCAGCAACCAGCGAGATAACCGATACGTTATGACCAATCAGGAACAACCTTCCCCGATGCCGGCCGCTCAACGTCCCCCTTTGACCATGCGGACTTCAGCGCCAGCGAGCGCGCAGACGCCAGCCCATTATTCGACTGTTGATCGACGCGTCCTATTGTTGTGCCTGCTCGCGATCTTGCTCGGTGTGGCCGCGGCATTCGTGGCCCAATGGCTGATGGGATTGATCGCTCTGATTACCAATCTGGCCTATTTCGGCGAGATCTCCTGGCAATTCCGAGCACCGGCGTTGGCCATCCCTCGGCTGGGGTTCTGGTCGATTCCCATTCCGGTCATCGGTGCGTTGATCATCGGCTGCATGGCTCGTTACGGTTCGAAGGCCATCCGTGGGCATGGCATTCCCGAAGCGATGGAACAGGTCCTGACCAATGAGAGTCGCATTCCGGCTCGGATCACCATCCTGAAGCCCGTGTCGTCCGCCATTTCGATCGGCACGGGTGGGCCGTTCGGAGCCGAGGGCCCGATTATTGCCACAGGCAGCGCTTTGGGATCGCTGGTGGGTCAAGTGATTCGAACGACGGCCAGCGAGCGGAAAACGCTGCTGGCTGCAGGAGCTGCCGCGGGAATGGCGGCCACTTTCGGAAGTCCGGTCTCGGCCGTGTTGCTGGCCATCGAGTTGTTATTGTTTGAATTTCGCCCACGTTCCATCATCCCGGTGGCCCTGGCGGCGTGTACGGCAACAGGCATTCGGATGGCGTTCGAGGGGATGGAGCCGGTGTTCAAGATGCCGGCTCTGCAACAGCCGACCGGCCCCGCGTTGGTGGCCTATATCCTGCTCGGGGCGTTGATGGGGCTGGTTTCAGTCATCGTGACCAAGGCGGTTTATGCCATTGAAGACGGCTTCGAAAAGTTGCCCATCCATTGGATGTGGTGGCCAGCATTGGGGGCGATTGTCGTGGGGGTCGTCGGTTGTTTTGCCCCCGATACTCTGGGAGTCGGCTATTACAACATCGAAGCGATCATCTCGAACAAGCTTTCCATCTCCGCGATTGCATTCCTCTGTTCGCTGAAGTTTATCTCGTGGTCGGTATCGCTCGGCAGCGGCACGTCGGGCGGCACTTTGGCGCCTCTGTTTACGATGGGAGGCGGAGTCGGAGCAATTGTCGGAACTTGCCTGGCGACCTGGGTTCCCGCGATCGGCGTCGATCCCCGGATTGCAGCTTTGGTAGGGATGGCCGCCATATTCTCCGGTGCTTCGCGAGCCATGCTGGCATCGGCAGTCTTTGCCTTTGAGACCACCCTGCAGCCCGTCGGATTGCTGCCGTTGCTTGGCGGTTGCGCGGCGGCCTATCTGATTTCCTCGCTGTTGATGCGGAATTCGATCATGACCGAAAAGATCGCGCGCCGTGGAATTCGGACTCCTGAAGAGTATCTCGCCGACGCGCTCGATCAGGTTCTCGTCCGCGATGTGGGTTCAACCCAAGTCATCTCACTTGATGCCGATCAAACCATTGAACAGGTACGGAACTGGCTGGTCGTCGGCAACGGCAGTTCATCCCACCAGGGGTTCCCCGTCGTCGATCAGAACCGGACGCTGGTGGGGCTGGTCACCCGCCGCAACATTATGGAGTCGGTCCTTCCCACCGATCGAAGAGTCTCCGAAGTGATGTGCCATCCCGTGCGTTATGTGTACGACGATTGCACGGTCAGGCAGGCCGCAGATCATATGGTGGCTCATGGCATCGGTCGCTTGCCAATGGTGAGTCGCGTACGTCCCCATCGACTGGTCGGGATTATCACACGCAGTGACGTCTTATCCGTGTTTCAAAAGCGGGTGCGCGAAGCAGAACTTCAGAATTCCATTATCGCACTGCCACAAAAGGCGGCTCCTAAGGCGGAATAATGTCATTCCTCAAGGACTGATCCAATCGTCCCTTTTGGAGATTTAGATTCGAAATCGTAAGCTTGGATGTTGGGGGAAGCGACGTTGACCGTCTCGATAGACACTACGAATTTTTCTGGCAAGAGCTTTTCCTTTTCGAGTTACGTCTTTTTCGATCGCGTCGCAACTTACCACCAAATAATGCCTTACGTGCCAGCTGCCAGAATGTTGTTCAGCACTGCGTAATTTCAAGTCACATACATGGTTCGTCGATGAACTCAGTGCAAGGGCCTGAAGCTAAGTAAATCGGGCAGTTGAGAAGGGTTTCCCCTTTCGATGCCGTCCGGATCGAGCGTTCGCGCTCTCCACCGCCTTGTTATCAACCACAGTAGACCGGTCTCACTTGGCTGAGATCGTTAATTTTGCACCCACGCAACTCTCGGCAATTTTGACTTCACACACATCGGTCGCTCGCCGTGAGCGTCTGTGATGGCGGGCAGCCATCTCTGTGTGAATACCGCGACCGCTAAGGAGAGCCCAGCATCATGAGTTGCTTCGTATCTGGGGACATCGTGTCCGCCCGTAAAGTACGCCTGAATTATTGGATGGGCTTCGCTTGTATGGCGCTGCTGTGGGGCAGTCCCCAGGGTCTCTTTGCGCAGTCAGCTTTGCTGGCAGACCCGATTGGCGAAGTCCCGTTGCTGACTCCAGTGCAGAATGAAGTGGGAGCTGATACTGGCGTGGCAGTCCCCGCCCTGGATCCGAAAACGGTCTTCGCCACTCAAGATGATCTCTTTCGTCAAAATCAGCGGATCATGGAATTGGAGCAGAGACTCAGTGATGTGCAGACTGAGACTCAGAAGGGCCTGCAAGAGGGACGGTTACGAAGTACCGATATTCCTCTGATCGAGAATCTCCGCAAGCAGCCCGCGTTTCCGAAAGTGAGATTGACCGGCTTCTTCCAAGCAGACGCCGGCTTCTTCAATCAGGATCCCACGAGCATCGCCGCGTATGGCGACATCAACGACAATCGCGGCTTCCGCCGGACTCGTCTGGCGGCCGTCGGCGATGTTTCTGAATATGTCAGCTACATGATCGAAATGGACTTTGCTTTTCCCGGCCGCCCATCGTTTATGGATGTCTGGGCCGATGTCCATGACGTTCCGGTCCTGGGCAATGTGCGTATCGGGCAGTATCGCATGCCCTTCGGAATGGACGCCTTGACCAGCGTTCGCGAACTGACATTCCTGGAACGTGCTTCACCGTTCGCGTTCAATCCCTTCCGCCAGATTGGAATGGGATTTCACGACAACAATGACGCCCAGACCGTCACGTGGGCGGCCTCCGTCTACGGCACCGCGACCGACCCCTGGGGTGGTAATACCGGCGACAACGGATACGGTATGGCCAGCCGCATTACCGCCTTGCCGATCTATGCAGACGATGGCTCGTTCCTGGTGCATCTGGGCTTTGACTATTCGTTGAACCGGCCTTCTTCGAAGACGATCGAATACCGCAACACCCCGGAATACGGCGGTCCATTTGTCGGCCCGACGGGCACAATCGCATCCGTACCGTTCTTCGTCGACACGGGCGTCATGAGTGCCACAACGTCGAACTTGTTGAACGCAGAAGCGGCGGCGGTCTGGAACCATGCCTATATTCAATCGGAATTGACCTATGCCCTGGTCAATTTGACGAACGGCAACACGGCGACCTTTCCAGGCTACTATGCTCAGGCCGGATACTTCCTGACCGGCGAGCAACGCAGCTATAACAAACTGGCCGGTGTGCTGGGTCGTGTGAAGCCCATCCACAGTTGGGGTGAACCCTGCGGTTATGGTGCAGTGGAACTGGCGGCTCGCTACTCGTACCTGGATCTCACCAGCCGCAGCGTCAGTGGCGGCCGGATGAACGACGTGACCCTGGGAGTAAACTGGTACCTGAATCAATATACCAAGCTGCAACTCAATTATATCCGCTCAATCGTCGATCAGACGAGCACGGGGGTCAACAATATCGACACGAATATCGTAGCATTGAGGGCGCAACTGGACTTCTAAGGATTGGCGGTGTCGGGTCGACTTGCAGTGCTGGCATGGGAGTGCCGAGGCTTCGTGTGTTCCGTGTCTCCATGGTACTACGTCGAGATTCGACGAGTGCCATTGGAGAATACGGAACACAGTTTTATTAAACGACAACAAACAAGGGGCCAGCGGGGCTTAAGGTGCAGACCACTGGCCGCCCCAACCCGTGTTGAGATCGTACAAGAACGCCTTCCATTCAGACGTCGTCCGCGAGGTTGGGTAAGGCAGGGGCCGGACGGGTGCCGGTGCGGACCAGACGATGTCGAATTGTCCGTCGCCACGAATCTGTCCCACGCGGGGCGTCTTATAAGAATGCTGGGTGTCCGGATCGATGCGTGTCGGTCCGCTCGGGGCATCGTACTTCTGATTGAGTAATGCACGCCGCACCTTCATCGGCTCGACGCTACGGGCCACGGTTACGGCCTTCGCCCACATCTTGACGCCGAGATAAGCCGCTTCCATCGGGTCGGAAATTACCCGCTGCGGGTACTTGTCTTGAAACGCTTTCACAAACTTCTGGTTCTCAGGAGAATCGACCGTTTGAAAATAGGTCCAGGCGGCATAGTCTCCCTGCGTGTCGGCAATACTCAGGCTGCGTAGCTCTTGTTCCGCAAAACTGAAGGACAGACAGGGAATGGTCGTGGGGGTCACTCCCGCGGCCCGCAGGCTACGGAAAAAGCCCGTGTTCGAGTCGCCGTTGATCGTGTTAAGAATCATATCCGGTTGAGCTTTAACGATGGCCGCCGTCACCGGATCAGCAAATTGACTGCCCAGACGCAAATACTCTTCGCCCACAACTTCGCAGCCTTTGCCCTTCAGATAGTCCTTGATGATGGCATTCGCCGCGCGGGGAAAGACATAGTCCGAACCGACCAGGAAGAACCGCTTCTTATTCAGCACCGACATCGCCCAGTCGAGTGCCGGCAAAATCTGTTGATTGGGAGCCGCCCCCATATAGATGATATTGGGCGATTCCTCGAGACCTTCATATTGCAGCGGGTAAATCAGCAAGTTGTCGAGTTCTTCGAACACCGGCTTGACGGCTTTGCGGCCCGCCGAAGTCCAGCAGCCAAATACGGCACTCACCTTTTCCTCGGTAATTAATCGCTTCGCTTCTTTGGCAAAAAGGACGTAATCCGAACGGCCATCAGCCACGACGGCCTTCACGGGTCGCCCCAGGAGTCCACCTGACTGATTAATCTCGTCAATCGCCAGCAGTGTCGCATCCACGACAACCGAGGAACTGGCGGCCATTGTACCGCTTAGTGAATGTAATACCCCTACTTTAATCGGCTCACCACTGGGCACGACTGGTGCCGCCGCAGCGATCGACGCGGCGGCATTTTTCTCACGAGTTTTCTCGGTACCAACGCCAAACGCAAACGCCAGGGAGCAAGCCATGACGACCGCGCCCAGGCCCCCGCCAATCATGACTCGACGCGAGATCTTGGGGGGTGTTTTGGATGCCGTCGATTGTGCGGCCTGCTGATTCGGAAGTACTCGTGTCGACGAAACAGACCCTGGAAGAGCCGCCCTGATGCCCGATTGACTTGGCAACTGGATCTGCATCGCACCCGACATCGTCGAATACACAGCCTGCAAATCAGCCAGCATTTCCGTCACGAGCTGATAGCGGTCCCCTGCGGCCTTCGCCATGGCACGGGCCACAATTGCAGCACACGCCTGGGGGATTGTGCGGTCGATCAGGCAAGGATCCGGAATCGGCCCCTGGCAATGACCAAACATCACCTGCATCACGCTGCTGGTGTCTTGATAAGGATTTCTGCCAGTCAACAGGGCGTAGTAGGTCGCTCCGAGCGAATAAACATCGCTGCGGGCATCGACCGGCCGGCCTTCGCACTGTTCGGGGCTCATGAAGTACGGCGTGCCGACAATCAGCCCAGCCTGAGTCAGTTCGCGGGCCCGCGGGCCGCTGGACTTGGCCAGGCCGAAATCGGTGATTTTGATGGAACCGTCGGCAGCCCGCATCAAATTCGCGGGCTTCATGTCGCGGTGAATCAACCCCACGTCATGTGCCGCTGTCATCCCTTTACACGCATCGAGCATGATGCGCGTGGCGTTCAGAACTGAGTAGGGAAGAACTTCACAGAGACCATCCGCGATGCAGCCCCCCGGGATGAGTTCCATGACCAGGAAGTAGGCCTGACCCTCCTGGCCGATTTCATAAATGGAGACGACATTCGGGTGGTTGAGCTTACCGGCCGATTTGGCTTCCGAGAGGAACCGTTCCAGAGAGTTGGTGTC
The DNA here is from genome assembly GCA_028291605.1 of Planctomycetaceae bacterium. Lineage (GTDB taxonomy): Bacteria > Planctomycetota > Planctomycetia > Planctomycetales > Planctomycetaceae > JAKFVC01. The sequence goes on from JAQGHS010000014.1 coordinate 6,970, forward strand.
CTCAGCGAGGTCCTCGGGCAGCAACTTGATGGCCACGTGGCGTTCAATCAACGGATCGAGGGCCTTCAGGACGAAGCCCATGCCTCCGCGACCCAGCACGCCCGTGACTTCATATTTGCCAAGCTTGCGTCCAATCCAGGCGCTCGGGGGCGCGGAGTTACTCAAACTCTTACGCGGCTCCGTATCGACCCCTTTGGGCTGGACGGCCGTCTCCAAAAAAAGTTTCGGATCGGGACCTTCGCCTTGGCTTTCAGGTTCTAAAACCGACGAGTTTTGTTGAGTTGTCACATTATGCCTCACCGGAAACTGATCGTTTTTGGCCCGAAACAGCGTTCGCCAATAACTCAGAAGTGTTTTCTATACAATGACTTATGCATAGGTTCCGAAATCCGACACGGACTCTCACAGGATCCTATCGGGAGTATAGCTCACATTTGATGTGACGCTTCCGGTTTCACTGAACGGAAAGGCGACATGGATACAAACCCGAAGCGCGAGTTTTGAGGTGCCACATTACCGGTCAGACCTTGAATGCGAAATTCCGCCCGGAGGGCTGAAATACACAGGCCGAATACGAAAACAGGACGCAGAACCGATCGGTTCCGCATCCTGTTCCTATTCAAGATCGTTGTCGCAGCATCCCTGAAGCCGGCGACAGCAACAGCAAATCAATATTGAATGACGGTACTATTCCTGACCTCGAATTGCGGCCACGATTTCAG
>JAQGHS010000030.1 GCA_028291605.1 Planctomycetaceae bacterium
CCAGCTCGGTCGCAATTCGATGAATGGCGCGGTGTAGCAAATCAATGAGGAGCACATCCGAGGGGGTCACCTCATTTGATTCGCCTGTCGAATCTTGTTCGGGAACTAAGATCGGCCGAGCGTACAATGGAGACTTCAGAGGTTCCCCAGCTTCGTGTAGGTCCCCTTGGACGATCAGTGACGCCATTGCCGTTCCGTGGCATTGTTGAGTTCCATCATATCTCGCGCTGAGTCCGTCGGGATCATCGACCAATATGCGATCGTTGAGATAGGCGTGTCTGGCAATAGGCAATCCGTCGAGCAGTGCTGCTCGGGGATTTCCTTGTGGAAGAAGGGCGTCTGGGCGTTCTGCCACCTCGAATCGTGTTGCCTCAGTCGCCGCGGCAGGAAAGCGAGCCTGTCCCAAGGGCCGGAAGAACATCACACCTTCGCAATTCAAGAGATCAGTATATTTTGCGTCCTCGATTTGGCGAAGCATTGTCAGAACTGCCGCCGCGGGCATTTCCAACAAGACTCCGTGATAGAGAATAGACTCAATAGCCACTTGTGCCATTGATCGCCCTCCTTGGGCTTGTACAAGTCGCAGGAGTTGACCATGTGCGGAATTACGGGTCGATTGAAGTCTACGGAACCAGAGTTCTGCTTCAAACCGAACGGGACGACTCGGATTGGCTTCAAGTTCGAACTTCCAGTTTTCGACCAGCCAAGTCTGATCAATACGGTCTTTCGCTCCCCAGCGACGAACGTCGCTGAGGTGAATGAAGAGATCCTTGAATGGACCAAAACCGGTCCGAGCCCGCGTGGTGGAATCTGCTAGCCAAGAGTTCCAGAGTGAGAGCAACTCTGTCATGGCCCGCTGGTTGGTCATTAACGCGTAGAGACGATGAGTCAATGAGGTTTCTGGCTTCTTGACGTCATGGAATATCTCATCGCCCGCGTAGTCATCAAGGTCCAGTTCCGCTAACCATTCCAAGCCTGGAATCTTTTTGGCCGCGTCAGCAAGTTTCGAGATATCATCGCCAACGGTCTCCAGTACGATGACTTGTTCGGGCTCTAGCCCCTGCGTCGTTGGCTGAACGTTTGAGATAGCTGTCGAGATATCCTTGAACTTCTGATCGAGACGCTGCCTTTGCTGAGCGGCAGTGGGCGTGACAACCGTTCCGCCTCCACCACCCCGACGAGCCGGGTCAACCGCTGCAGGAGAAGGGAAAAGCAGGAACGGATGTTGTGGCATAGTCAGCGGCCCTCGAATGAGATATCAAGTTTGCGCTGGCTGGCTTCGATGCTGCCACTGGTCCAGCCGTTCACGAACGATTCGCTTAAGATTAGCATCTGGCAGAGTAAGAACGTAGCGACGGGCTATGTCGGTAGTGAACTCTTCTAACTCGGCAAAACTAAGGCCTTCTAGACGATCTGCCATCGTTCGCGGACTCATGCCGAATTCGAGCCGCATCCGGGCACCTGCGGATTCCAAGAACTTTGCGACCTGCACTTTCGTGGGAGCCGGAAGACTCAGTCGGAGCTGAAATCGCCGCCACACGGCACGATCCAACAGTTCAGGGTGATTCGTGGCAGTCACAACCACAACATGGGACGGAAGATCATCGATCTGTAAGAGCAGCGAACTCACGACACGCTTGATTTCGCCCGTTTCGTGAATGTCACCGCGTTCTTTTCCAAGAGTGTCAAATTCGTCAAAAAACAACACACAGGAGCGCGTACGCACGAAGTCAAACAGCTTTCGAAGTCGAACAGTGGTTTCACCGAGGTAGCTACCAATCAGTCCGTCGTACCGAGCGACAAACAGGGGGACCATCAATGCGTGGGCAAGTGCTTCGGCAAGCGTCGTCTTGCCATTGCCTGGTGGACCGACGAGCAAGGCTCGATGTCTGGGCGACAGATTGTGTGATCGCAAGACTTCGCGTCGAGCGTGTTCTTCGACCAATTCTTGGCACGCAGCAAGCACGATGTCCGGCAAAAAGAGATCTGCGAGACTGCGCTGGGGCATCAGCTCCACGCACAAATCTTGAACCCCGGAAGTTGATCCATTGCGATAATCTGCGGGACGGGGGGAACCATTCACGTATAGGAGTGAATCTAACTGGTTGGCCAACACCTCATGCTTTTTGGCGCGTTCCTCAGCAACAATTGCTTCAAGAGTTTTCCTGAACTGCAATTGATCACCAGTTGTCCCCGCTTTTGCGAGAGAAATAAGGAGATCGGAACGGGCCATGACTGCGTACCGAAAAGGTTGGCAACGGTCGCATCTCAGTAGATGTCATCAGGTTGCGTCTGTGAAGGGCGAGGCGTGCTTCGGATGTTCTGAAGTCCAATGCATGTCAGTGTAACGTGAAATTGGGCCCTGAGTCTAGCAACGGTCGGATAGCGACTTAACGTGACGTTGAATGACACGACGGCCCCCGTGAACCTTCGTAACCAGTGTATGGCATGATTGAGAAGACATCGTACCTTCGCTAATGTTCCTGTACTTGTGTCAGAAACATCTGGGTCTTCATTACTCCTTCAAATTTACAGAAACTCTCCCAAATGAAGTCAAAACCGATCCTGACCTCACGACAAGATGAAATCTTTGAGTTCCTGAAGGAAAAGATCTTGGTGCGAGGCTACGGCCCGACCGTTCGCGAAATCGGCAACGAATTCGGGATCCGGTCTCCGAACGGCGTGATGTGCCACCTAAAGGCCCTGGAAAAGAAGGGGCTGATTATTCGCGAGCCGAATATGGCCCGGGCCATCCAGCTCACCGACCAGCCGATCTCTCGATCGGCCTTGGCGAGTGCCGGTCGTCTAACAGATACAAATCCACTGGATGCTCTGGACAAGGGTGAGCAGTTGGACTTCGCTCCCCTGTTTGAAGACGGCGAGAACTTCGCGGTCACCGCAACCGGGGACGCCCTCGTCGGGGTCCACGTGGCCGATGGAGATACCGTCGTTTTGACGAAGAGTAAAGCCGCTCGTAACGGGGACATCGTGCTCGCCCTGGTGGATGGCTTGACGTCAGTACTGCGGATTTATCACAAGGCTGCGAACCAGATCACCTTAGAGGCGAGCGGCAAGTCGAAGCCGATCACTTCCAAGGACATCCAGATTTTAGGTAAGGCCGTCGCGGTGATTCGAAAGTTTTGATCAAAACTGCCTGGGACGGAGCATTGTGAATTCCAGCCACAGACCGTGCCCACTGCACGAGCGGGGATGCACGCAGCGCAGCGTGACAGTCAGGTGCCGGGATTGGACCGCTCCCGAAGTATGGCGGTTTTCACATCATGCCACTTCACGAAGACTTTGGCCGTCCACCGCTTGTTCACAATCACGGGATCGAAACAGATACCTTGAACGTGGGGTGCGTAAACATCAGCCAAGTGGGAAAGTTGATCCAGATTATCGATCTTCATGATCGTATTGCCGTCCTGCCATGTCTCCGCGTGGATGAGTTCGGTAAAGACCGGGATGTGGTCTTGAACTACCGAGAAATGCGGCTTTCCAAGATGGTACACCGGGAACTGGAAGTAGAAATCGCCAATGACCATGTGAGCCTCGCTCAACCTATGGCACCAAATAAAGTTGATCGATACATCCACACGTGTCCTTGTGGTGGACTCTGCTGATCCAAAAGATCCGCTTCATCCTCATGAGCGCCGGTCATGCAGACGTCATGCCACTGAACAAAGTGGTCGCACGTCTGGACTGGCCAAAATTTCATGCCCCATTTGCCGCAGCGATACCAAATGGGTCTTCTCAAGTGGGTTTTGACCTGCCGCTACCGCGCAGCGATCAAGGGGTGATATTTGAATTTGCAGTCCCAAAGCCCGAGTCCGCCAGTCCACGAGATCGGGTCAATTGGGATTATCCCAACAATTACCCAACCCCACGCCCCTTGGAACCAAGGAGATGAGGATTTCTCGATGCAATCGACCAGCATCCCAATCGCTACGATTTGGCTACGCCCCAGCTGATCTTCGGAAGCGAGGCCGAACTGCTTGCGTCCGCGATTGATCCAATCCACCAGCGGGCGTTTTTCGCCCCCTCGCACCTGGCGCTGAGGCGTCTGGATGTCGTCTTTGATAATCTTCGCACTGGCATGGATCGCGATCGGGCCACGATAGTGGGTCTGCCATGAACGATTCTCAATGCTCTTTCCGCCGAACGCGATCGCTGACGCGTACGGTTGCTTGACGCTCAGGCCCTTGCCTTGAAACCGATACTCGTATTTCGGCACAGCAAATTCCAATCTCACAGTGAAGTTCCAACCTGACTCAGCACGTAACTGACCTGCAACTGAGACTGAGTGCTTTAGATCCGACTGTTTTCAATCGACGACCGCTACAGAGTCGTCTGCATCGTCGTTCTCAAGTCACGACGATTGAACTGGACTTAGTTTCACACTACTGGTTCTGAAGGTAGGAGAGGCGTTTCTTGATCGAGGAAAGTTCATCGAGCATTTCGATCACCCGTGCCGTCAGCGCTGCAATTTCTGATTTGCGATCTGGTTCGTCGGCGGGATTGGACATTTCCACCTGGGTCGCGACAACTTGGACTGGTTCGACGGGCTCCGGCGGCGGCACCGCAATTGGTGTTGGGTGAACCTTTCTAAGATGCTTTTGATAACTTTCCGGTTTCAGTCGGCATTCACATACTTCGCACCGTATATACGGATCGAACGGTACCTTCGATTGAACACGTTTTTGGCCCTTTTGCTTGGCCCTCGCGACGTCAGTCCCGTGATACTCAAGATTCTCTTGCCTCATTGGAACAGGCACCGGTAGCTGAGGAGGAATATACGAACTACTAGCTGATGATTTGGCGGGCCTATTCACGGGGTCTACCGCGGGTGAGTTGCTGGTTGACCTGATCGGTAAATGGCTCTCAAGCTCTCTGGCATACTCGGCACGTACTTTGTTGCCGATTTCCCTGTTTCGAGCTTTTGCGTAATGGTCTTTCGGCACGGGACGGACTCCTCGGCAGAATTACGACGCTCGAAAAAACACGTTGGTCGCTTTGAGTGGTGGATTGACAGTGCTGCTGATTTCAATTGCAGCTCCCAGCATTTCGGACGCAGTTTAATCGGTTTACTTCACTGTCGCGCCGTATAGTGCGCACATTGGCAATGCACCTTGTTGATACCCAACTCTACCTTGCTCCACCATCGATTCCGACCTTTGTTGGGAGAGGGTAGTCTAAGCACCCTTCGCCGAGATCAATGGTCAGCTTATGAATCGTGTTCTTCGAGACGTGTGGCCATTCGCGGAACTCCATGGAAATCAAGATTTCGCACCGAACTCCCAGACGTGGCCACACTTTTTGCATAAGCAGCGGCCGATGCTAAATACATATCCTCCGAGTCTTGCGCCTATAGCTTGCGCAAAACCGCCCTCGCGCTTGGCCTGCGCGACGCGATCCTCGGTATCTCGACTGCCGCAGGCAGGACATGCCCCAACTGAATGCCTCGGAGTTGGTCCGGTGTCAGTACGCTGTGTCGCACCAAGTGGGCAGCCGCAGTGAATACAAGCGCCGGCGCGGTCTGAAACCTTTCCTTTGCAGTCTGGACAAGAGATGAGAGGCATCGTGTTTCCCTAAGCATGGATGTGTTGAAATGGCCGGTACCAGTATTTAACACGCCACAGGCAGCAGGAGCAAGGAGATCAAGCCTGGTCACGCCGACTAGTCAGACCCACTACCCAGGGCCGTCATTGCCTCCAGTCTGTTGAGATGCAATGTTCGACCGGGCGGTCACTATCATCCCGCGGTTTGGCGTTTCAGGACCTCGCTGCCACTTGATTGCGCCCGATTGCAGTTCCCGCTAGACTCATGTACTGTGATTGATGTCCCCCGAGAGAGGCAAAATGGTCGCCGAGTCAGCGGTTTTTGCCGCACATATTCGGGCATTTGTTGAACTCTGTGACGTCGGTGAACTGCATGCCACGCAAAACATCCAATTTAACCGGCAAAATCGGTACTACCAATTCTCACTTTTTGACCGGTCTACTGTGCGCTTTTCCCCAATGCCACACGAACATCGAAGCCGCGGAAATCACCCTCTCCTTCCTGATCTTACTCAATTGCGACTTCCCCAGATGTCGCTCAAAGCAAATGTAGTATCGACGATCGGTGCTGCGGTTCGTTTCCCGCCAAGGTGCAGAGCTAGTCCCGTCGTGACGCAGGCGAAAACACTATGATTCGACTTGAAGAAATCAAAGCGGGTCTGGCACTCGCCGGACTTGAGCCTGCCGCGCTTGGCAGCGTCGTCGCCGTTGTGCCCATTGCAGAGGGTACGGTTCAGGTCATCTACAAAACGCCGGACGGCACCCTCAAAGATCGCCTGCTCAATCGCGCCGACGAATCAAGCATCAGCCTCGCTACCGGCGAGTGCCCGTGGTCGTTCGACGGCGACGGCGATTCGTTCAAGCTGGCGGTAGAGGCCAAGCGTATCGACCTTGCCTTCCTGTTCGACCCAATGATGGCTGTCCACACTTCAAATGTGGAACCGCTCCCGCACCAGATCACCGCCGTTTACGAGTCCATGCTCCCCAGGCAGCCATTGCGTTTTGTTCTTGCTGACGACCCAGGCGCAGGCAAAACCATCATGGCAGGCCTTTACATTCGCGAACTAATCATGCGGGCCGATTCCCGTCGCGTTCTTGTGGTCGCGCCGGGGAGCTTGGTCGAACAGTGGCGCGACGAGATGTTCGAGAAGTTCGGTCTGGAATTTCGCGTCTACTCCAAAGACTTGGATGCCGCCACACCCAGCGGCAATCCGTTTGAAGATACTGACCATCTCATCGTGCGGCTCGACCAGTTGTCGAGAGACGAGGTGGGAGAAGGGTCTGAGGAAAAGAAGCCTGGTCCACTCCAAAGCAAGCTCCTGGCTGCCGGATGGGATCTGGTCATATTCGACGAAGCCCACAAACTTGCCGCCCACTACTTTGGCTCGAAACTGGATAAGACAGCGCGATTCCGATTTGCCGAACGACTTGGTGCCAGTACTCGGCATCTCCTGCTCATGACCGCCACGCCACACAATGGCAAGGATGAAGACTTTCAGCTTTTCCTTTCGCTGCTCGATTCGGACCGCTTCTACGGCAAATTTCGCGGCGGAGGGGATGGTGCTCACAAGGTCGACACATCCGATCTCATGCGGCGCATGGTGAAGGAGGAAATGCTCCGCTTCGACGGCACTCACCTGTTCCCCGAGCGCAAAGCCTACACCGCTAATTACAAACTCTCCGACATCGAGTCCGCGCTCTATGAGGCCGTCACAACCTACGTGAAGACTGAGATGGGCAAGGCCGACGCGCTCAAAGGCCCGCGGAAAGGCTCAGTCGGCTTCGCGCTCACCGCCTTGCAGCGCCGCCTTGCCTCCAGCCCCGAGGCCATCTTCCAATCCCTCAAACGCCGCAAGGAACGTCTCGAAAAACGCATCCGCGAAGAACGCCTCCTGTCTCGTGGTCAGCAGTTCTCCGCGCAAATGCTCGAAGCTCCGCCAGACGACGACGACGACCTCACCGCAGCGGAGCAGGAAGATCTGGAGGAAAAACTCGTCGACACGGCCACCGCGGCCGAAACCATAGCCGAACTCGAAGCCGAAATCCTCATTCTCGCCGACCTTGTTGTGCAGGCACGTGGCGTCGTAGATTCAGGACTGGATCGCAAGTGGGATGAACTCTCGAAAATTCTCCAGAACGATCCCCACATGCGTGATGCCGAGGGTCGGCAGCGTAAGATGATCGTCTTCACCGAACACCGCGACACACTGAACTATCTGGAGCGCCGAATCGGCGGCGTCCTTGGTACGCCGGAATCCATCACCACTATCCAGGGCAGCGTACATCGCGATGAACGCCGAAAGCGACAGGAGATGTTCCGATCGGACCCCGAGGTCCGCATCCTCCTCGCCACCGATGCCGCCGGTGAAGGTGTGAACCTTCAGAACGCGAACCTAATGGTCAATTACGATCTGCCTTGGAATCCTAACCGCCTCGAACAACGCTTCGGGCGCATCCACCGCATCGGCCAGCAGCAAGTCTGCCATCTTTGGAACCTCGTCGCCAAGGAAACCCGCGAGGGCGAGGTCTACCACCGCCTGCTCACCAAGTTGGAAACCATCAACGAAGCCTTCAAGGGCCGCGTCTTCGACATTCTTGGCGAAGTGTTCGAGGAACGGAGCCTTAAAGACCTTCTGCTGGATGCCATTCGCTACAACGACGAGCCCGAGCGTCGTGCCGAACGCCTCAAGAGCATCGACAACGCCCTCGACACCACCCACATCAAAGACCTACTCGAGCGTAACGCCCTAGCGCAGGAAACCATGAGCGCCGAGCGCCTCTTCGCCGTAAAGGAACAGATGGAAATTGCCGAGGCTCGCCGCTTGCAACCCTTCTTTGTCCGCTCCTTCTTCGTCAAGGCCTTCGAGGGTCTTACCGGGGCCATGTATCCCCGCGAGCCGGGCCGCTTCGAGATCACCCACGTCCCAGCGATTATCCGCGAACGCGATCGCCAGATCACCGGTCGCAACCGCCGCGAGCTCGCGCCCGTACTGAAACGCTACGAGCGCGTTTGCTTTACGAAGGAAGCCGTTCGTCCGCTCGACCGGCCCAATACGCCGTTTGCCCAGATGATCCATCCTGGTCACCCGCTGATGCTCGCCGTTAGCGACCTCGTGTTGGAGCAGCACAGCAACCTTCTGCGCCAGGGCGCGATTCTCGTTGACCCCATAGACGAAGGTACCGAAGCCTCGCTCCTTTTCCTCATAACCCATGAGATCAAGTCCGGCGATAGCACCGTGCTCTCGAAGCGGCTGCAGTTTGTCCATGTCACACCCGAAGGGAAAGCCAGCTTCGCAGGCTGGGCACCGCACCTCGATTACGAGCCGCTGGCCGCAGCCGACCACTCTTTGCTCGCCGACTTGCTCCGGTCCGACTGGATTCGCGCGGACCAGGAGCAACGTGCCCTCGCTCTCGCAGCTACCACACTCGTCCCCGAACATTACGCTGAAGTCGCCACGCGCCGCATCGCCCATGTGGACAAGACGCTCGCCGCCGTTCACGAGCGGCTGACCAAGGAAATTGCCTATTGGTCCGACCGATGGCTGAAGCTCACTGAAGATAAAGCCGCGGGGTTGGACGTTGGCCCCAATCTCGACAAATTTCAACGCACGATCAACGACCTCAATGGTCGTCTGGAAAACCGGAAGAAGGAACTGCAGTCCATGCGTCACGTCACCAACGGTACACCAGTCGTGCTCGGTGGCGCTCTCATCGTCCCCATTGGCTTGCTACGCAAACTGCGAGGCGAACCCGTGACCGACGCTGCCACCGCGACTTTCTCCGCTGATCCCGTAGCCCGCTCCCGAATTGAGCAACTGGCCATGACCGCCGTCCGCGTGGCTGAGGAAGCCCGCGGTTGCCGCGTAGTGGATGTCTCCGACCAGAAGTGTGGCTGGGATATCACATCCTACGCGCCACGTGTGGATGGCAAACTGCCCGAGTCTCGCCACATTGAAGTCAAAGGCCGCATCCAAGGTGCGACCACTGTGACTGTGACCAAAAATGAGATCTTTGAAAGTTGGAACCAAGGTGCGAAATATCATCTCGCCATCGTTCTTATCGGTGATGACGACAGCATTGACGGCCCCCATTACGTGCCCCATCCCTTCAACGAGGAACCTGGTTGGGGCGTATGCTCGGTCAATTACGACCTCAAGGCGTTGCTCGAACGCGCTCAGGGAATTTAGATCATGAATACTCCAACCACACGTCTCGACAAGCTCGAACTGGAAAACTTCCGTTGTTTCTCCAAGATCGAAATCAGTTTGCACGAGAAACTCACTGTGATTGTTGCCGTCAACGGAGGCGGTAAAACTACGGTGCTCGATGCTGCCTGCTTTGGCTGGCAGTTCTTTCTTCAGGGGATTGAGCTGGAGCAAAGTGCGAAAACAATCCGAGAGGCCGATGTTCGCAGAACCCGTTCACAGGATGGTGCGATGGTCGCAATTAAGCCAGTGAGCCTTTCGGGAAGTAGTCTAATCGCGGGTGAATCAGTAAAGTGGAATGTTGATAAAGGCCAGACCGCACCTAAAAACACGTCATCTCGCGCGGCAGAAAGTATGAGAGATGCCGGGCGAGTTCTTCGGCTCGCGACACAGGACTACGCAGACCAAAAGATCGCCGATCCTCCTACTTTGCCTGCAATCGGCTACTATGGCACAGGTCGTCTTTGGTCGGCTCAAAAGATCACCAAAGCTCGCCGCAAATACGTCAAGGCCGACAACTCTCCCACCAGTGGTTACGACCAGTGCCTATCCCCTAGTTCTCACTTCGCGATCTTCGAGGTTTGGTTTGAACGGTACTCCCGGGAAGCACAACAGGAGCGAATAAGCGAAAAGCAGTCTCCCCATAAGCCCGCTGACAAATTGAAAGCCGTCGTCAATGCCGTGGATGCCCTCTTAAAGCCCGTCGGCTGGCACTCGCTCGCGTTTGACTTCACGGATGAAACTATCGTGGCCGAACATCCCGTTCATGGGCGTTTGCCCGTGTCCACGCTCAGCGACGGTATTCGAGTTATCATCGGCCTCGTTGGTGACATCGCGCATCGCTGCGTCCGGCTGAACCCACATTTTGGTTCCGACGCCGCGAAGCTCACGCCCGGTGTCATTATGATCGACGAAGTAGACATGCACCTACACCCAGAGTGGCAGCAGTTGGTCCTGGCAGCGTTGACTGAGGCATTCCCCCTTATTCAATTCATTGTGACCACTCACAGCCCGCAGGTGCTAACCACGGTGAAACGGACAAACATTCGAGCCCTCATCCAAGATACCTGTGGCATCTGGAGTGCTGACATACCGAATGAGGAGACCAAAGGTGTCGAAAGCTCCACGGCTATGAATGATGTCATGGGAGTAAATCAGGTTCCCCCCGTGCCGGAAGCAGGGTGGCGCTACGACTACACCGCGATGATTGAAAATGGCGACCATGAAACAACGGACGGATTGGAACTGAGAACCAAACTTGCTGCCCACTACGGAGAGCAACATCCCATTATCCTCGACTTTGACCGCTTAATAAGGTTTCAGGCATTCAAGCGCCGCAGACCACAACCCTCGGAATAAGCCCGTCATGCATAAGCTCAACCGCGCCGCCGTGCAAAGACCCGCCTGCCTAGATAATTACGATTGGAATACCCAAACGTGGGATAAACTACACGGACAAAACAAAAAGCGGGTTCGACTAAGCCTGCAATCCATGCAGGGGCAGCAAATTGTCGATGATGCTTCGGATGATGAGCAATATTTCATCGTCGGACTGCGCTGCGCCTACTGCGAAGGCCAGATATATTACGGTGGTCACATTGAACACTTCCGCAGAAAGAATCCTGCACATTATCCCGCACTCACCTTCGAGTGGACCAATCTCTTCATCGCCTGTGGTTCGAAAGAGCATTGTGGTCATTACAAAGACAGACCGAGCGCTCCGCCCTATGCTCCGGATAATCTAATCAAACCAGACGAACATGTTCCAGACGACTATCTTTATTTCCATACTTCAGGGGAAGTCCGTGTCCGCCATCGGCCGGGCATGACCGACAATGATCGCCGTCGAGGTGCCGAGACTATCCGCGTCTTCAATTTAAATTGTGGCCGCTTGAGAGGTGACCGGCAAAAAGCCGTCAACCTATATCTGAGCAGAAGTAAAAGAATCCTTGAGGACCTCATGGAATTTGAGGAGAACGACCGACAAGCCTTTATCGACGAGGAGATCGAGGCCACGAAGTGGGAACCATTTTGGACAACCATCCGACACTCATTCGAAAAATTGCACGCATGACCGACTACCCTATCAAGTCACCACGGAAACTCATCGAGGTCGCACTCCCGTTGGACGCAATCAATGTGGCATCTACGCGGGAGAACTATATCTACCGGGGCAACCCATCTTCTTTGCACAAGTGGTGGGCCCAACGCCCTTTGGCGGCGGCACGGGCTGTAGTTTTTGCGCAAATGGTCAACGATCCCGGTTACCAGCAAGGTGGCGGGTTCAAATACGGCATGAACAAGAAAGACGCCATCACGGAGCGGAAGCGACTCTTCAAAATCATAGAGGACCTTGTGATCTGGGAAAACATCACCGATGAGGATGTGCTGGAGCGAGCTCGCGTCGAAATTCGCCGCTCCTGGCTTGAGGTGTGTGATTTGAACAAGGACCACCCGCAGGCTGCCGAGCTGTTCAATCCCGACAAATTGCCTGCCCTGCACGATCCCTTTGCCGGTGGAGGAACGATTCCATTGGAGGCTCAGCGCCTTGGCTTGAGAGTCTTCGCATCGGACCTAAATCCAGTTGCAGTGCTCATCAACAAGGCGATGATCGAAATTCCACCTAAGTTCAACGGAACGCCGCCGATCTGCCTCCAGCACGACCGCCGTACCTTGAAGAAGAACGGCTTGGAGCTAGAAGGAAAATGGCCAGGTGTGACTGGTCTAGCGGAGGACGTCCGATACTACGGCGCTTGGCTGTGCGAAGAAGCTCAGAAACGCATCGGTCATCTTTACCCGCCTGTGGAAATCACGACAGAAGTGGCGAAAGGGCGTCCTGATCTAAAGTCATCAGTTGGAAAGAAGCTCACGATTATTGCATGGCTTTGGGCTCGCACGGTAAGAAGTCCAAACCCGGCTTTCGCCCACGTCGAAGTTCCGCTCGCTCCCACATTTGTAATATCTAGTAAAGTAGGGAGAGAAGTTTACGTGCGGCCGACTGTAGTTGGTGATCGATACACGTTTAGTGTCGAGATCGGAACCGTCCCTCCCGAACTAAAAGGGGGCACGAAAGCCAAGGGGCGCGGCGCCGCTTTCCGTTGCATCATATCCAATGCTCCAATTAGCGGTGACTACATCAAGACGGAAGCCCGTGCAGGGCGCATGGGACAGAGGCTCTTGGCCGTTGTCGTTGAGGGGGGAACTGGGCGGACTTACCTTTCACCAACACCAATCACCGAGTCAGCCGCTCATAACGCCAAGCCTAAATGGATTCCGGAAGCGGAGTTTTTTCAACAGGCCCTCGGCTTTCGTATCGGCAATTACGGAATGACGCGATGGAGTGATCTATTTACAAAGCGGCAGCTATTTACTCTGACCACTCTATCGGACCTAGTGGATGAAGCGCGTCAAATTGTAGAACAAGATGCGAAAGGGTCGGGAATGCCGGATGATGAGCGAGGGCTGTCAAACGCCGGGCGCGGCCCAAAGGCATACGCCGAAACCGTAGGTCTGTATCTCTCATTTGCGATCAATAAGCATGCAATGTACGGCAACTCTTTGGTGCCCTGGTATACCAAGGAAGATCGCCCCTCGATGCTCTTCACGCAACAGACGGTTCCGATGGTCTGGGACCCAGTTGAGCTCAATCCGCTAACCGACATTGGAGGCTCGCTTTCAAAGTCTTTACACATTGTTGCGAATGCGATGGAAGGGCTGCCCAATACATCTCAATGCGGAACCGTTTACCAGCAGTCTGCTACCGATGCCTCGGAACCGTCCACTGCAATCATCAGTACAGACCCGCCTTACTACAACAATGTTGGATATGCAGATTTATCGGACTTTTTCTACATATGGCTCCGAAGCTCTCAAAAAACGGTCTTTCCTCAACTGCTAGCAACTCTGGTAGCTCCGAAAGCTGAAGAGTTAGTGGCAACGCCCGGGCGGCATGGAGGAACAATAGCAGCTGAGCAGTTCTTTTTATCTGGCATGATCAAGGTGATGCGGAGAATCGCGCTACAAAGCCATCCTGCCTTTCCAGTTACAATTTATTATGCTTTCAAACAATCCGATAGTCATGACTCGCAGACGGACAATACCGGATGGGAGACGTTTCTTGATGCGTTAGTGCAGTCTGGATTGGCGATAGTCGGAACTTGGCCCATGCGGACTGAGCGAAAGGGAAGAATGCGTGATACGGATTCCAATGCCCTCGCTTCAAGTATTGTCCTCGTCTGCCGACAACGTGCCGCCAGCGCGGTCTCGATTTCCCGCCGTGAGTTCATCCGAGAGTTGAACTCAGTGCTACCCGAGGCGCTCGACGAGATGACCAAAGGTTCCGGAGACGAGCGGTCGCCAGTGGCCCCCGTGGACCTTTCGCAGGCGATCATCGGGCCGGGCATGGCGGTCTTTTCCAAATACGCTGCCGTCATCGAGGCCGATGGCTCGTCCATGAGTGTCCGTACCGCCCTACAACTCATCAACCGTTTCCTCGCCGAGGACGACTTTGATGCCGACACCCAGTTCTGCCTGCACTGGTTCGAGCAACACAATTGGACGGAAAGCGTGTTCGGCGAAGCCGACGTGCTGGCGCGTTCCAAATCGACCAGCGTGGATGCCATGAAGGAAGCAGGGGTGCTAAAAAGTGGCGGCGGCAAAGTGCGCCTACTTAAATGGGCTGAGTATCCCACCAATTGGGACCCACGCACAGATGCCCGCACGCCTGTCTGGGAGGCTCTACACCAGCTCGTCCGCGCCCTGAAACAAGGCGGCGAATCGGCTTCCGGCACGCTCCTTGCCGCCCTCGGCGGCAAAGCCGAAGCCGTGCGACAGCTTGCCTACCGCCTATACACCCTTTGCGAGCGACTCGGTCAAGCCGAAGACGCCCGCGCCTATAACGAACTCATCACAAGCTGGACTGGAATCGAATCCATCGCCAACAGCGTGCCGAAACCGAACGATCGGCAAGGCACGCTTTTCGACAACTAAAAGGGCCTGATTTTATGAACCTAAAGCCTTGGCGCGAAGTTATCGTGCCGCATCCCGACGTGCTGAATGGCACGTTCCAACAGTCCGAGTTTGCCGCCGACCTCACGGCGGTACGCTCAAAAAAGGCGACTCCCGAATATCGCGACGCGAAACCTTTCTTTGACCGCACCTTCATCACCGAGGGTATGGGACGCTTACTCACGCAGGTGGCACAGCGACTCAATGGCAGAGGCGGCGAGCCGGTCATTCAACTTCAAACGGCCTTCGGTGGCGGAAAAACGCACACGCTACTCGCCGTCTATCATCTGGCTTCACGCGAATGTCCGTTGGGCGATCTCGTTGGAATTCCAGCACTCCTTGATCAGGCAGGACTGCTGGATGTGCCGCAGGCCCAGATCGCAGTGCTGGACGGCACTGCTCACGCTCCAGGACAGCCTTGGAAACACGGAAAGCAAGTCATTCGCACGCTCTGGGGGGAGCTGGCATGGCAGCTGGGTAAAGCGGAAGGTCTTGCGCTCGTCCAAGAATCGGATGCGAATGGGACCTCGCCTGGAAAAGATGTGCTCTGCGCTCTACTGGCTCGCTTCGCGCCGTGCGTAGTGCTGCTGGATGAACTGGTAGTCTACATCCGGCAGTTCGTGGAAAGTCAGACGCTGAGCGGTGGCACCTACGACAGCAACCTGAGTTTCGTGCAATCCCTGACCGAAGCAGCGAAGTTAGTGCCGAACGCTGTGGTACTGGCATCGCTGCCTGAATCCGACAGCCAGGCAGGAGGCCCCCGTGGTGTTTCGGCCTTGAGGGCGCTGGAGTCGGTCTTTAACCGCGTGCAAGCCCTTTGGAAAACAGTCGCTCCTGAAGAAGCGTTCGAAATCGTGCGGCGTCGCTTATTTGAGCACATCAAGGACGCGAAGGCGCGAGACGAGGTATGCCGGGCCTTTGCTGATGCCTACGTGGCCGAAGGCGCAAAGGTGCCTCAAGAAACGCAGGAAGCCCGCTACTTTGACCGAATGATGCAGAGTTATCCGATCCATCCGGAAGTTTTCGCTCAACTCTACGAGCAGTGGACTACCATTGAAGGCTTTCAGCGCACTCGTGGCGTGCTGAAACTCATGGCCAAGGTCATCTTTCGTTTATGGCAGGACAACAATAAGGACTTGATGATCTTGCCTGGCAGTTTGCCGCTCTATGACGGCAGCGCACGCAATGAGCTGATCTACTATCTCGGCCCCGGCTGGGACCCGGTAATGGATCGTGATATCGACGGCGAGTGGGCGGAGACGAAGCTGCTCGACAACAAGGAGACGCGTTTCGGTTCCGTGCAGGCTTCACGGAGGGTGGCACGCACCGTTTTTCTGAGCAGTGCGCCGTCATCCGTCAACGCCAAGCCAGGGACTCGGGGAATTGATCGCGCCCGAGTTCTGCTTGGTTGTCTCCAACCAGGCCAGACGTCTTCCCTCTATTCTGACGCCCTGAATCGCCTAGCGGACCAACTCCACTATATGAGTTCATCCGGCGACAAAGTGCAGGACGCCACGCGGTATTGGTTTGACACGCGTGCCAACTTGCGCCGAGAGATGGAAGAGCGGAAAAAACGCTACGAGGACAAGAACGAGGTCCGAGGCCGCATGGCCGAGGTCGTCAAGAAACTCGCTGCAGGCGCAACGTTCTTTGACGGCACGCATGTTTTCACGCCGCACAGTGACGTGCCTGACGACGGAGCGTTGCGTCTGGTCATCCTAGGGCCAGAACAGTGCTATTTCCGCGATGATCCGCGACTAGCCTTTGACAGCGTGGCGGAATATCTGCGGAACAACGGAGCTAAGCCCCGGTATCGCGGGAACCGGCTGCTCTTTCTGGCACCGGATCACGGAGCCCTAGCTCGACTTCGCGACTGTATCCGTGTGGCACTGGCATGGAATTCAATTGTCGAAGACGTGGCAGCGATGCGGCTAGTGCTTGATAACCTTCAGGCTGAACAAGCCAGGAAGGAGTTGAGGGGGGCGGAAGAGGTTTTGCCACGTGTCGCCCGCGAATGCTACAAGTGGCTTCTCTGCCCGTCACAAGAAAACCCCACCGGCAAGACAGGGGTTGAAGTTGCACCTCTCAATACCAGTGGCGCCGCGCTGGGGCCCGAAATCGAGCGAGTCTGCCTCGACAACGAGTGGGTGATCGCCACGTGGTCACCGATTCATCTGCGTGCCAAACTCAAAGAGCTTTACTGGAAGGTCGACAAGCCCGCCAAGAAAGCCGCCGAATTTTGGGAAGACACGCTGCGTTATCTTTATCTCCCGCGATTGAAAGATAGTGGTGTGCTCGTCCAGGCTATTGTGAAAGGAGCCGCAACCCGCGATTTCTTTGGTACTGCCTACGGCGAACACGAAGGGAAGTTCGACGGATTCAAACTGGGCGACTCCAACGTCCAGTATGACGCCACACTGTTGCTCATCGAGCCTGAAGCTGCTCAGGCTTATGAAACCGCGATTCAGCCCGTTGTGCATCCCGGTCCAGGGCCAACCCCACCCGGTCCGATAGCGCCAGGGAGGACGCCGCCCGGACCGACGACACCGGGTCCAACACCGCCAATTTCACCACCGGGACCAATGCCAGCCCCAAAGGCCAAATCGTTCCACGGCTTCGCCGAGGTCGCCCCGGCGGCGGCCAAGATGCGTCTAGTACAGATCGCAGACGAAATCATCGCTGTACTCACCGCGGACCCAAATGCTGAAGTCAAAGTCCGCATTGAAATACAAGCACATTTCGAAAACGGTGCCCAGGACCAGACCAAACGGGCCGTTTCTGAGAACGCGAGGACACTGGGTTTCAATAACGCAGAGTGGGAGTGAGATTCTTGAACTCAAAAAAGGCATGATCAATTTGATGAGCAGGCGCGTGCACTCCGGCGGGCGCCTGCATCAACCTGCAACCGTGCGGCTGGTAAATCAATTTGAGGCCATCGGAGTCACAGTACCTCGAAAAAACGCTCGACCCTCGTGGATAACGGAAGAATTAAGATGCCTAAAAATCAAGACGACGGCAACGATCGCCCAAGAAATGCAGACAACCCTGGAATGTCGATATCCCTGGATGACGCCCTCTCCACCGCGAAGCTCTACAACGCGGCTGGGGACGAAGTCAGATGGATAGGTGGACAAGTGGTGGTTATTCCGCGGAAAGAAACGGAGGGCGAGCAGGAAGGCGCCGAACCAGAGGGAATCGATCAAGATACGGAGATTGACTATGGTGCTGCAAATGGCAGTGCCTGGACTGGATGAACGGGATGTCGAGTGCCTGGGTGAATCGGGCATCGTTCTTAATTTCCGATCCTTTTCGCGTCTTCGTGGTGCAAGGAAAATAGCATAACACAACTTGGAGCAGAGCATGTCCTTTGAAGCGTTTACAGCCGACGAAATCCCCGGGGTCGGAATGCCATTCTACATTCAGGTATCTCTGCCTCATACCGGACGTGGCATGACGCGAATCGAGGGTTATCTGCTAATTCGGACTGGTCCGAAAACAGCTATTTTGCGAACTGCACCAGTCGTGAACTTGCCTTTGGCGCCAAATACTGACGATTTCCAACACCATATGCCGTTGCCCGAAGGCTTCTTGAAGGAAGATCCCAAGAGACAAGCGCAGCTTGAGTTTAGACATTTTCAAGAGTCCCTCGCGGACGGAACTCCTGCAAAGTTCATTGCGGCTGTTGACGTCGAATTCAAGGCGATCAAACTTGAGAAACTCGCACGTATTTTGATTTCAGGCGCAGGTCGCGACGAACTGGAACGCGTAAGAACGACGACTCGATCGGATGAACTAAGATTGGAACTCCTCAATTTGCTTCATGTTCACAAGGGCTTTTCTCCCAACACAGATGCGGCGTATCCAGAGCTTGATGAACAGTCAGGTGGTCTAACTTAGCCAATTCACCCCTCTTTCGCACACAGTTTTCAAAAAAAGGGCGACGTCTGCGGAGACTAGATGTTTCAGTGTCGGCAGCGCACTTTAGCCCGCCGTTCCGAATGACTGACAAGGATTCGTCGGCCCAGAATCCGTGTTCGCCGATTGTGTTCACTGTTTGCACTTGGGCGATGTAGGTGTAGCGATGGCTGGTAACGGTCTCAAGGCCGTCGGAATGCTGATTTGGTGGTACTGGTGGCGAAAGCCGGTGCCCATCCGCGAACGCTACGCGCCGATCAAAGCTTTCATCTGCGCAACGAAGATGTCGTCGAAGCCGGTGTGGCTAAGAGAAAAACCACCGGAGGTCCAGCAATCCACTTCTGCGTCTGTCACGCACTACTGTGATTTTCACGACATTAGGATCACGGTGCTCGCTGAACTTAGTCACTACTCGGTCGTCCACGAGTGCATCCACGTCATCATTGTCGAGGAAAAGCTACCGATTGGATGGGTAGTCCATGTGCCTGGGCTCTTCGAGTCACCCAATCATCACCGGATGTTCATAGGAGCCCTATCCAACTCGCTACATCATCCGGCAATTTACTCGCGCATGGAGACCGAGTTTCGCTTGCCCATGCGTCGATATTGGTCGCGCGTGATCGCTGATGGAATTCAAACCATCGACCACTGGTATCAAAGTCCTGCCGGTCCGGAGAAAAAGCAATTCGATATTATCGCGGTGCTGTTTGCGTATCTTGTTCCCGAACTTCGGGACATCTGCCAAGCCTATGGGGCGCGGTATCCGATCGAGCACGCGTGTTGCGAGAGAATCCGACTCGATGTTGACGGAGTGAATCTAAATGTGTCGGAAGGAGTCCATCGGGCGATTGAAGCCATAAGCACACATTTAGCAGGCTACTGCGAATCTTATGGGCTCTTCGACCATGCTCAACTGTGGCGCGACCTACGTCCGATTACCCACGCAGATCTCCCGGCCAACTGGATAGATGGTCTTGAGGTCGAATAACGGAATCTGATCTCACTACCGAGAGTTACAACGTACTGGTCTCGGCAGCGACAGATCGAACGGACGCCGTTCAACGAATCGCGTAGAGTGGTTTATCCTCATCAGTCACACCAACTGCAGTGTGCAGGACAACCCCAATGACGGTTGGCATGTGGACGGCGGCAACAACCTACTGAAAACTACAGCAGTCGTTGAGCATTGTTCAGTTCGAGTGGTCGTGAATTCCTCAAGATAAGAGAACTAAATGCCCTTGGACCGTCGGTAATCTTGCTCAAGATCTAAATTCAGCCGGATTTCGCGTCATAACACTTGAAGCTCCGGCATTAGCCTTTGGCGATCGCTGCAAGGGCCCCAATCGACTGCATCAGCAGTTGGTTCTGGGCCGTTCTTCGTTTTCAGGACCAGCCACACCCATGCCTTCAGCGCAGGAGACTAACGATGTCGCATATTGTGCAGATTCAGACGGAAGTTCGTGACCCCGTCGCGGTGACCGCAGCCTGTTCGCGACTGCGTTTGCCGCAGCCGCTGCAGGGCAAGTTCCAACTCTTCGGCACCGAAGTCGCCGGGCTCGGCGTGCAATTGCCCAAGTGGCGTTATCCGCTCGTCTGCGACCTGTCCAGTGGCCAGGTCCGTTTCGACAACTTCGAGGGCCGGTGGGGTGAGCAGGTTCACCTCGATAATTTTCTGCAAATTCATGCCATAGAGAAGGCGAGAATTGAAGCCCGAAAAAAAGGCCACACAGTGACAGAACAGGCCCTCGCAGACGGGTCCATCAAACTCACCATTCAGGTCGGGGGTGCCGTATGAACAAGACCATCGAGATCGTCGTGGCCCCTAACGGTCAGACGCGTGTCGAGACCAAGGGGTTTTCTGGCAGTGAATGTCGACAAGCCAGCGAGTTCATTGAGCAGGCTCTCGGTCAGCGACAGCACGAGCAGCTCAAGCCTGAGTTTCACCAGAATCAATCTAAGCAATCGGCCCAAACACACGTTTGACTTCGCTGCCGTCACCTCGGCCCGGGCAAGTGTTCCTTCCTTTCTCAATTTAAAAACCACTTTTTAACATGGAGCAACCCATGACGCTTACCGAGCGTTTGTCAGAATTGGTCCGCGCCTGCTTTACCGGGCTGTGGATCGAAAGTCACGAACACCAAGATGCCCAGGCGGAGATCGCCAAGCTCTGCCATCAGGAGAATTGGCGGCTTGCCGTATGGAACATCGAACGCGGGCTGTCGATTGCGGGTCAGCCCGAAACCGAACCCACCGGGGGACAAGACCCTCTCGCCGCGATCCGGTCGCTGTCTGCCCTGTCGTCGCAGGACAGCTCGGCGATTCTCGTGCTGGAGAACTTTCATCGGTTTCTGTCCTCGGCTGAAATCGTGCAGGCGTTGTCACGCCAGCTCGTTACCGGGAAGCAAAACCGGACGTTCGTAGTCATCCTGTCGCCGGTGGTACTGATTCCGGTCGAGCTGGAAAAGCTGTTCGTGGTGATCGAGCACGAGTTGCCGGGCC
>JAQGHS010000044.1 GCA_028291605.1 Planctomycetaceae bacterium
CGTCGACCTACAATTCCCCGGCTGCCAACTTCGATAGGATTTCATCTCGAGGCACGACAACATCCACTCTCTGTGGTATTTCAACGAACCATCACGCCGTAGCCACGGCCGCCAGACCGTGGGTTAATTGAGCCCATCGCGTTGTGCCCCAAGCGCAAGCCGCGAATGAATACCGACGAAGACGCCCCCGCTCCCGGCAGTGTACGAAACTGAATTGCGCGGGTCAAATTTTTAATAAGTACAGCCCCCGGGCCCCGGAACTCGCGACAGCCCCACGGAAATCAATCGATCACTCAAGAAGAGTTTTTTGCCACGGATGAACACAGATGAAACACGGATTAATTCAGGATACGACAATCCACGCCGTGTTTGAACCGCGATCTTCTGGAGCGAGTCGCACCTGCCAATCTGGGCTCGGTAGACGATGACCCCATCCGTGTTTCATCAGTGTTAATCCGTGGCCAAAGTGCATTTTTTATCCTGTTGCACGCCCGACACTTGACGCATCTCTTTACAGATCTGTTTTGTTACATTACATTGAATGCAACATTACAGATAGGAGTTGCGCATGACTGCTCGCGATACCTGGGCCCTGACCCGCGACATGTTTCTGTCCGAAGAAGAAGTTGATGCTATTCGCGGATCGATCCGTCAACGCCTCACCGACGTCGAATCGCCGGCCTGGTGTTCCGCCAAGACCGATGAGCTGATCTTCGAGGTCTTGACCTTCTCTGGAATCCGCAATTCAGAATTCTGTCACCTGCGGGTACGCGATGTGCCGCCAGCCTTAAAACAACCGGTGCTCCAGGTGGCCGAGACACCTCGACAGGATCGCATCGTCGCGATTCCCCAGTCCTTGGCCGAGTTGATTCGAGACTACGTCCGCAAGGTACGTCCCCAGCTCTTGCACGACTCAATCCCGGTGAAGGACGTGGATCAGCCACTGGCGCTCAATGACCGCGGACGCCCGTTTGACCGGACGACCCTCTATCGTCGCGTCGTCAAGATCCTGACCGCCGCTGGATTCGAAACGCGCGCCAGTGTGCAGTTATTGCGACACACCTACGGATATCTGGCCTACAAGCGGACCCGGGGCAACCTGCTATTCGTGCAGCAGCAATTGGGGCATGCACACCCGATGGTCACCGCGGTCTATGCCGAATTCGTCGAGTTCTCCCATAGCGAACTGGCAAATCTTGTCGCCGGCGAACCAGGGAAGAAACGCCCCAAGTAAAACGCCAGGCGAGCCGGGCGGCGTAAGCCCCCGGATTCTGCGACGATTTGAAAACGGTCCCGATCAGAACCAAGGAAATAAAACCATGACCGACACTTCGCAAACGATCCCCCGTCCCATCACCATGCTCGCGGTGCGTGAACTCATTGCCGAATGCGTGGGGGTGGAGCTCGAAGAAGTCACTCCCACCGCACGTTTCACCGACGATCTGGGAGGCGAATCAATCGACGTCATCGACCTGGCCTTTCGCCTGGAGAAGGCCTTTCACATCAAGTCGCCCTTCAAAGCTTTGAACAACGACGAACTGTGGGAGCGCGATGCATCAGGACGATTGACCCCGGGGGCTCAAGAACTGATTCGCACGAAACTGCCCTTCCTCAACATCGCACAACTCGAGTCTGCCACGGGTGCCTTTAGTCCCATCAGTCTGTTGACAACCGAATTGATTTATCAAATGTCACTGCATGCAGCAGCGAATTAATGACCAAGCCCCGGGTCGGGCGTACGAGTTTTCGAAATTGGCCACCCAAAAACTCAAATTGCTCAACGACTCAGCTCGGCCAATATCGAAAAATCGTAGGCCCGACCCCCGAGCGCGCAACAAGATGAAAAAGGCACTTTGGCCACGGATTAACACTGATGGGGTCATCGTCTACCGAGCCCAGATTGGCAGGTGCGACTCGCTCCAGAAGATCACGGTTCAAACACGGCGTCGATTGTCATATCCCGAATTAATCCGTGTTTCATCTGTGTTCATCCGTGGCAAAACACTCTTCTTGAGTGATCGGTTGATTTCCGTGGGGCTGTCGCGCGCTCGGGTGTCGGGCCTACGATTTTTCGAGATTGGCCGATGTAAAACGAACTGTAAATCCAAATTCTTGACAGCCAATTTCGAAAACTCGTACGCCCGACACCTGCTCAATTTTTACTCCCCCTCGGCCTCCAACTGCCGTCGGCTCTCTTCAATCTTTAACTTCAGATCATCCGGGACCTCGGGGTACTTGAGGTTCAACGCTGCCACCGTGTGCGTCAGGACTTGCGCGACGATCGATCGGCAGACCCATTTTTCATCGGCGGGAATCACATACCACGGAGCATGCTCGGTGCTGGTCGCATTGAGCATCTGCTCGTAGGCGGCCATGTACTCATCCCAATGGCTGCGTTCGGCCACGTCCTGGGGAGAAAACTTCCAGTGCTTCTTCGCGTCCGTCGCCCGTTCCAGGAACCGCCGCCGCTGCTCGGCTTTGGACACGTTCAGGAAGAACTTCACGATCCGCGTGCCATTGCGAGAAAGATGTTCTTCAAACGCATTGATCTCGGAATAGCGTCGTTCCCAGAATGATTTCTTATCGGGTCGCGCGTCGGGGATTTTTTGCTTCGCAATGAGTTCCGGATGAACTTTGACGACCAGCACTTCTTCGTAATAAGAACGGTTGAAGATGCCGATGTGCCCGCACTCCGGCAACGCTTTGGAACACCGCCACAAAAAGTCGTGATCGAGCTCTTCTGAAGAGGGTTGTTTGAAGCTCCGTACCTGGCAACCCTGCGGGTTGATGCCCGACATCACATGCTTGATGGTGCCATCCTTGCCCGCAGCATCCATCGCCTGAAAAATGACCAGCAGCGACCAGGAATCGGCCGCATACAAGATATCCTGCGCCTCGGCCAAGTCGTTGATATCCTGCGCCAGCAAGCGTTCGGCCTGCAGCCGCCGAGCCTTCACAGGAATGTCGCGGTCCCCCGCCCAGCCTGGATCATGATTCTTCAATTTGAATTTCTTGCCAGGAGCCACCCGGCACATCTTCAGAATATCCTCCACAGATTTTAGCATAGATTGTTCCAGGCGCCGGTCAGAGCCGGCAAAGCGAATTCAGTGGAGAGTATGAATTAGGAAGAAGAGTTTTTGCCACGGATTGACACAGATGAAACACAGATTAGGACAAGGTACGAGCCGGAATATCCGGCGTCCTTACGTCTTCATTCATTGAGTTGTTTTCGCCATTCACCACCCGCATAGGATGACCCAATCCGTGTTTCATCCGTGTCGGTCCGTGGCAAAAAAACTCTGACTTGAATTCTGAAATTCCACGACAAGCCTGCCTACTGCTCATCAATTCCCGGAGCCGGTCCCGCTTCTTTGGGCAAGACCTCTGTCTCCGCCTTGTCACTGCTCCCCTCGTACAACGGCATCGCGTCCGGAATCCAAGCCGTCAGATTTCGAATGCGAGTCTCGTCGCTGGGATGCGTCGACAAGAACTCCGGCGGCTTCTTCCCGCCGCGGGTCGCGTGTGTCATCCGCTCCCAGAAACGTATGGTTTCGTTGGGATCATATCCCGCCGCAGCCATCAGCAGGATTCCGATGTGATCGGCCTCCGATTCATGGGTGCGGCTATACTTCAAGATGCCGAACTGAGCTCCCGCGTTCAATGCCTGCAACAGCCCCTGTCTCTGCCGAGGGTCCAGGTCGCCCATCGCAGCGCCCGCGGCCACCATGCCGATCTGCGTCATCTGCTGTGTCGCCATGCGTTCTGAGCCATGGTGAGCCAAGGCATGCCCGATTTCGTGTCCGATGACCGTGGCCAGACCGGCGTCGGTCTCAGCCACGGGAATGATCGCCGTATACACAACGATCTTGCCCCCCGGCAAACAAAAGGCGTTCACTTCGCGGCTGCGAATGACTCGTAACTTCCAGTCGAAGTCCTGCGCCTTTAAGCCCGCGGCTTCCAGAAAGGCTGGGCTGGATGCCGCCTTGATCAAGCGCTGCGCGACCTTTTCCACGGCCCGCACTTCAGGACCCTCGTCTTCGACATTGGCGGTGCTCAAGACCTGTTGAAAGGCCTGAGCCCCCAGTGCCATCTCTTGCTCACCCTTCACCGCCAAGACTTGATTAC
>JAQGHS010000084.1 GCA_028291605.1 Planctomycetaceae bacterium
AATACAGCACGAAAAACCGGTTGTAGCCCGGTTCTCGATGCATATAGCGCGAGGCGATTGCGCCGATCGTCCCGGACAGCACTAAGGTCAGAATGGCAAACGGGACCGACAGCCGGTCGAACTCGAACTTGACCACGAAATGGTAATGCGGGATCAACACCCACGTGCCCAGCGCGATGGGGACGTGCCTGCGCCCCAGCGCCAGCATCATGGCCAGAATGGTGACCGAGGCCACCAGGCCAGTCATGATGGCCACTTGCGAGATCCGGGTAATGGTCCGTTCCGGCAAGGTGCGATAGAGCAGCAGCGACGACAGTCCCAGGATGGTAAACAGCACCGCCGGGGCACCGACCACGCACAGCCCCAGGGCATGGAAGATTTGATCGTAACTCAACTGATTCTCCACGCGGCAACGATTGAATTCTTTGAATGGAATTGAATCGGAATTCCGCGATCAAAATGTCTGACTTTGGCTGTCCGCTGATGTAGCCGCATTCGCTAGAATGCGGGGTTACGTTCAAAAGTTGTAATCGGCAATAAAAGGTGATGCTAATCTCCCCTCGCCCTGGCCGGAAAACGAACCGGGCGGGGAGAGGGGCCGGGGATGAGGGGCTAAACGAGCGTCATTGCGACTTCAAGTCGTCTTAATCATTCCTTGTTCAAAACCTGCGACTGGACGTCGATGGTTGATCGTGCCCCTCACCCCCGCCCCTCTCCCCGGATTACCAGGGCGAGGGGAGATAGCGCGTTCGCGGCTCGACAATCTCCCACCACTATTTAGGGCACCATTAACTGCTGCTGCACGCGATTCCTCACGCTTCAATCGACGCAAACGACAAATTCTCACGCCAGCCACGATACCAATCGGTCGACGAATCGGCCTTGGGCAGCTCACTGGTTTGAGGTTGGTAGTCTTGAAATTCTCCGTTGCGGAAAACCAGCATCCGTGAGGAATGCGGATCGAGCAGCGCCATCTGGATCCACTTGTTTCGCACCAGCTTACCGATGACCGGATTGCGCTCCATCAACTTGTACATGGTTTGGGCTGTGGTTTCGATCACGAACAGCAGCCGGACCGGTTCGTGGATTTCCACCATCTGCCAGGGCAATCCCGTCCGCAAATCGCTCGCTGCTCCGTCCATAACGCCCAACAGTGCGGAGACATTATGCGGCAGCTTGGTGCCGCAGCCCCAGCCGTAGGAATCGACATACGAAAAATAGTATTCCAGATTGATACCGGCACAGACCGGAACTGCCGCACCCATGATGCGGGCCAGGATCGAACTCTCGGCGTCGTCCTGAGTCGGATCATAGGAAGTCAGAAAGGCGCGTCGATCCAGGTACAGGCCCTGGGTGCGCGAACGGCGACCGATGATGCAGATCGCATTCGACGCATGCCCGCATTCCGGTCGCGTTTGAGCCAGGTCTTCCGCACGACCTTCAACGTGCCTGCGCGCGGCGGGGAAGGTCATGGTCAGCGGTGCGGAAATGAATCGGCGACAGCGTTCGTGAGCATTCCGATCGCAAGTGTCCGAAATCAACTTGGTCGCCTGTTCGAAATCCTCACGATGAGTGTCGGGGATGTTTTCGGTATCGAAGAGAGTGACTTCATCATTGCAGGTGTTGTGGAATCCACCGATGAAAATCGTGTCTTCAGGAATGATGATCCCGCGCTCCGCGAGTCCTTCACGAACACGCGAATCATTCAGAATCTTGGCGAAGGCCCGGCCATTCGGACCACCGGGGCTACCACCACAGGCCCCACAATCATACGCCGATTTGTGCGGATTGTTGAGGCTATTGGAACCGTGGCCGAGCGAGACGATCAATCGCGCGAACTTCGTGATCAGCCCGATTTCACGCAGCACTTTCTCCGCGATATTGGTCATTTCCAGCAGCGAAAAGCCGATTTGATCGGGTTCGGGACCAGGCGTCGGGCTCGTTCGCTCGAGTTGCAGTTCCGTCAAATGAGGCGCCTGGACCATTCCACTGGCCGAACGCCGGATACTGGCGGTCAAGCGGGGAAACAGGATGCGGGCCAGCAAGGGGATCGAAGCCAGCACGCCCACACCGGCCGCGAGCACAGCCCCTCCGGCGAATCCGCGGGTCCCCACATGGAACTGGTGCGTCGCGTTGCCTAATAACCGGCGAGCCTTGGCTCGTTGCTTGCTGGATTGTTCCAGGCTGTCGACGACATTCTCCGCGACCCAGTGCTGCGGGCGAATGACGACCGGGCACAACGGAATGAAGTGCGCATCCGATGTCCCCTTGTAGTACATCGAGACGCTGTAGAACCCGGCCGTGCTGAAGGTCTCGACATCGGGCGCAATCTCTTCCATGTGGCGACGGAAGGATTCCTCGCGTTCGTCGAGGCAGAAAATGGCCTGAAAACGGGCTTCCGGGATGCGCTCCGTACTCTGCTGGGATTGAATACAGATCGCATCGAGCGTCTGGGTGAGAAAGCGATGCTCATAAGCCATGTGAAACAATCGCCGCCGCTCCATCACGGAGAAGGCTTCGATTTCTTCCACCAGCTTGGACCATTCCGACTTGGGCATGTGATTCAAGTCTTGCGGGAGCCATCCCAGAACCTGAGCCAGTTGGAAGACCTGGAAGGCACGCTGATCCACACTCAGGTGCGTGTGCTTATCGATGTGCGACTTGGCCGCGTGTCGCAACTGGCTGAGCGGCCCGTGAAAGCCCAGCGTGGCTTTGGCCGCGTGGCGGAGTGCCAGGCGTTCCAAGATCAAGCGAATGGCGAGGAACTCGAGCATGCTCCCTTCCGGGATGGGATGTGCCACGCGGTCGCCACGCGTTTCAATCTGCAGCAACATCCCCGCCCAGCCGCGCAAAGCCAGCAGCGTCGCCGAGAGATAATCTTCCCATTCTGATTCCGAGACGCCGAGATCATCCAGAGACTCGAGGATCGACTCCAGCGGTCCGATCTCCTGGTCACCCAACCGGGTCAGCTCGGCCGACAATCCCTGCAACCAGCTATCGGGCGGCCCGGCGGGTTGTTCATAGAGCACCATAAAGGCGCGGTAGAAGCCGAGCACACGATGCGGCAACCGCCAATTTGAAAAGCCCTGGTCGAGGAACGATGCGCAGAAGCGGATGAGGATTTCGTGGACTTGCGAATCGATGTCGAAGGCCGTTGCCTGCAGCAACAGATCACGGTGCCGAATGGGCTCGGGAGGCGGAGGCGTGAAGCTGTGCAGCCCGTGGACCCCTTCGCGACACATCCGCCACAACACCTGCAGGGAAAATGCTTCCCACGTCTCGTCATCCCAGGTTTCAATCGACGATTCGCCGTAGTGATGCAATAAGTCGGCGAGCATCTCATGAACTCGCCGATCGAGCTTCTGACCCTGTGATCCGCCGTGGTTGCGACCTGAACCGCGTACATCGCGCATGATCCAGTGCCGAGTCTTCCCAATCAGCAGTGAACGGTTCGCCGCAGGGACTTCTTCACGAATTTTCGTCAGCGCATCGGTTTCTGCAATGAACCAGCGCAGTTCCGAATCGGGCCCGGAGCGCAGCCGATTTTCCAGCATCGCGAGCCGCAGATCAAACCGGGTGCCAAACGACAGAATCTGTTCGTCACCGCGCGGTCCCAGGTCATTTCGCAGAACTTCTTGCAGGTCACTGGGGAGGATGCGTCCCTTGGCCAGTTCCGCGCGGTACCGCTCTTTACTCAGATACGGCTGACAGCCAAAAATCCGAGCCCCTTTTTGGACACCCTCGTCGAAGGTCAGGTCCTCGAAGGCATGCAGGGTATTGTGATGGATGAAGACCGTGATCGGTCCCTGCGCTGGCAGCAGGTGTCCCGCATGGTCGATCGCATGTTGAAGGTTGTGCAGACGCGTTTCCTGATCAGGGATACTACTGATCGAAGAGGGCGGCTCGATAAGAGTGTCGTGCACGGCAACTGCTTTATGTTGCGAGGATACAGACCTGGCGCAAGGCGAATGTATCGACTGGCTAGCGGTAAAACACGAATTCTAGCAAGGCGAACACCGGACACAGAGGCTGGCCTGTGAAATCGACAAGGACCAAACGTACGGAGAACAATCTACCATTGGCATTCGCTGAGCGGCAGGGGCGTGCCAGATCGATTGTCGATTCCGTGCATGGAGGGACACATTCATTCTGAACTTCGGTGGATCACGAATTGACACGATCCGTTCTACGCGCTGATCCTATTAACCGCCAAGTCCAAGCGGATTACATTCTGGTTATCTTACGGAAACGTTGACTGCAGTGGTGATTGCGTCAAGCTGGGCAGGGCAAAGATGTTGCCGCAAAGTCAAGGAAATTGCCAAGACAATGACGCCGATAAAACAGCAGACTGGGATCTCTGGGAGAAATGAGATACATGCCGCCAGAGTGTCGTTGATCTCTCCGAGGTCGAAAAGTCTGCGCGGGGTCAACGCCGTAACCACGGACAACGTCGGATCAGCTTTGCCGCCTGTTTGAGCGCCCGCGTATGATCGCGGAGCGATCAACGACCCTCTTTCCATTACTCACCCG
The DNA here is from genome assembly GCA_028291605.1 of Planctomycetaceae bacterium. GTDB lineage: Bacteria > Planctomycetota > Planctomycetia > Planctomycetales > Planctomycetaceae > JAKFVC01. Next base: position 4,531 of record JAQGHS010000084.1, read on the forward strand.
CGATAACTCGTGCATTCTTTGAATTCTTTGTTCTGTTGTTCACACGACTCCAACCGCGTGCCGTCAGCGGAGGCGAAGCTCAATTGTAGGATGGCCGCCCCGGCCGTCGTTCCATTGGTATGCGGCGCGCGGATGCGGTGAATTCTTTGCATTCTTTGTTCTAGCGTTCACTGTTTCGACCCCAGTGTGCGGAAGATGACAGTCGATCTTGCAGTTGGTCCATCAACGATCGGCCCATCCCGCGCGTTTTGAGGCGAAAGTCTTTGAATTCTTTGGCCGAGTGTGCACTACATTCGTTCGGACTGGTCAATGGAAGGATCACTCCCCCCAAGACGGCATCAATACACGCGAATTCTCGTGCGCTCTTGCATTCTTTGATCTTGTGTACATTATCCAGAGTCGGAATGTCGTGTCGTATCTTAATATATAGTTGATAGTTAGATGTCGTTTTCAGTCGTCGGTCCCTACCGATCATCCATTGCTCACAGCGCGCATTCTTTGAATTCTTTGTTCTTTTGTTTACTGCCATCGTTCCAACCGCGCATCCCAATGATGCTCACAATCTGGGTTTGCCCGTGCTACGCGCTTTCATCTGACAACAACCCATACTCCTTCTATCAGATGCTCTGCCCACCCCCAAATCTCGAACCCGGGGCAGAATCCAGCGATTTCGACGCTCCGCGAACTTCCGAATGTCGCCAATGCCATGAGCCCCACACAGTTCGGGGGACACCCCGAAAGTCCATGGGCGCCCTCGAACCGGGGATGCTTGGTTTGCACTTGAGGTCACGGAAAATCGAAAGAGGCGACACGTCCCTACCGCTGGGCCACCGCGTCCAAGGCATCCGCAATCGTCGACAACAACAATTGGGCCGTATACGGCTTGGTGAGGAGGCTTTCGCCCCGTTGGGCTACGAAGCCGGTTTGCGATGAGTCTGGATCGTAGCCCGTGCAAAAGAGGATCGGGAGGTCGGGTTTGATCGCTCGAATCTGTTCGCACACCTGGTGGCCGTTCAGCTTGGGCATCACGACATCCAGCAGTACCAGGGCGATTGCTTCGGAATGACGCTTGAAGAACTCGACCGCTTCGACTCCGTCGCGGGCTAGTAAGGTGCGATAACCCACCTGCTGCAAGACTCGTTCGGCATAAGAGGCGACCAGCGGCTCGTCCTCCGCAATCAGAATGAGCTGGTTGCCATGCATCCGGCGATCCGATGTGGTGTCATTCGCCGCCGCCTGTTGAGGTTCGACCAGCGGCAGATAGAGGCTCACGGTCGTGCCGCTTCCCAGTTCGCTCTCGACATGGACGCTGCCCCCGTGTTGCTCGACCATCCCATACACCATGGCCATCCCCAGCCCGGTCCCTTTGCCCACATCTTTGGTGGTGAAAAAGGGCTCGAAGATACGCGAGAGAACATCTTGAGACATCCCAATTCCCGTATCGGTCACCGTAATCAGCAAGGTGTCGCCCGGGGTCGGATGCCGCAGGGTTTCGCAGGTGGCTTTGGTGAGTGTCAGTTGCTCGGTGGAGATGCGGAGCAGTCCCCCCTGTGGCATTGCGTCGCGCGCATTGATGCAGAGGTTC
>JAQGHS010000088.1 GCA_028291605.1 Planctomycetaceae bacterium
TCCGCAAGCGTCACGTTGCCCGAGTACTCGCCCTGAATGTGAAAGTCGACATCCACGTGTGCGAGATCGGTCACACCTTTCTTCAAGTCCTGGCCGTAAGAGCTGGTAATCGACAGTACGCAGCAGCACGCGATGGCAATGTGAACAACTCGGAAGTTCATGCAGGTCACAGTCCTTTCGTCCAAGGAGCTGAAGTTGAAAATCGGATGCCGGCGAACGTTCGCTCGAGGGCCTGCTTAACGAATCACGGCCAGCAGAGTGATCCCCGAGCAAGCTACGTGCTGGAGAGTCGAAAGTCCAGCGGACCGCCGAAGTAATCGGCCCCGTGAGAGATGCCGCTTAACCCGCGTGTGCCGCGAGTGTTAGCGACCAGTCTCTGAGGCACGTTCAAGTCCAGGTAGCAGTGCAGAAATCAATGGAGCCACATTCGCCAGAACGTGGGCGATTTCCCTTGGATATTGCCAGGCGTACGACCACTGCGAGGATGAACTTACGCGGCTGTTCCCAGACATGCACCCTGCAGACCCGGTACGCCAAGCAAACCTGGGCCACCCCGCGAGTAGCAAGGGGCCGGAGATAAGAATGAGACGGATCATCGATCACGCGGGGTCGCCCCTCGCTACGAAAGCAGTTCGGGCCACTTCGTGTGCCACTGCTTCGGGGTGGCGCAATCCGGTTTGAATTTGAAGTGGAAGTCGCCGCCGCACCTAAGCAGTGCTCGTGGCCACTCGTAAGCCCAAGGAACCACTGCTTAACGACCGAGTACAGTCGCGAAGCAGTGCCACGGCCTCGCTTTATGCGGCATGCAAACCAATGCCACCCTGCCGTAGGCGTCATTTAGGGGGCATCTCTCGCGCCGACACCGGAATCACCACCGCACTGGCTCTGCCAGTGTTGTCGTGACGGACTAAGTCGGCTCGACGCTACGAGTGCCACCCCGCCGCAGCGCCACTCGCCCCGTTTTAACATGCAGACAGAATGCATTGCCTTTGGGGTTGGAAACTGTTCCGAAAACAGGTACATTTGGCTATTATGGCTAGTTGTCTCCATCCTCGAATGGCAAGCCAGAATGACCTCCTCGAAGCTCGCACCAATTGTCCGCCCTTCACCTCTCGCGAATGTCACGCTACATCAGATTTTCTCGGGACCACCAGTCGCTCCTCTAGAACGAGTCCGTAGCTATGACGAGGACTCCTTTGAAGACTTCATCGCGGAGTGGGCTTACTTTTATCTGCAGGAAATTGAGGGCAAGTATGAAACCGTCGCGAGGTTCGGCGGTGCCGGCGACAAAGGCCGCGACGTTGTCGCCTATATCACCCGTCGACCCGCCACCTGCGACTACTTTCAGTGCAAGCATTATGTCTCACCTCTGACTCCGAGTAATGTTTGGGAAGAGCTGGCAAAGCTTTGCATGCACACGCATGATAAGACGATTCCAATTCCTCATGCGTACCGATTTGTCTGTCCTAGCGATATTGGCCCGAGCCTCGGACGACTGTTGGAGGCCCCAGCCCAGATGAAGAGCGAACTTAAGAAGGTTTGGTTAGACGAATCTGGGAAAGGCCCCTTATGCAATCGCCTTATCAGCGGGAAGAAGGTCCGGCTTGTTGGCACATTGCTCAAACATGTCAACTCGTTCGATTTCTCGATCGTCCACTTCAAGCCGATTCAGGAAGTAATTGCTGAGCACGGCAGAACGATCCGGCATCCGGCCCGATTCGGTGGGGGCTTGGTTAAGGCCTTTCCCGAAGATCTAACGCCACCCCGAACTCTGGACCCGAGGGAATTGCCATATGTAAACGCACTACTCACTGCCTATCGAGACCACCTCAATAACGGCTCACTCAAGCTGTCTGAACTAAAATACCATCGCACCATTCAGAGCCATTACATCAGGTCGCGAGAGCGATTTTATTGCGCGGAGACGGTTCGAGAATTTGCCAAAGATACGTTGCCTGAGAACTTCAAATACAAAGATGTCCAGGACCAGATCTATGATGCGGTTATTGATATCGCCGACGGAACGTGGCCGTGCGGGCTGACTCGAGTAAACGAAGTCGTCAAAGCAGCCCAGAACGTGAGCATTACTAACCATCCGCTCGGAAGCTATCTCAAAGTAAAGAGCCGGCAGGGAATCTGTCATCAGCTAGCTGGCGAGAAACGCCTAGTGTGGGTACCTGATGAGCAACAATGATCACCAACATTTGAATGGCCTATTCAACACGCCCTTGGAAATCGGTCTTAGATGCCTCATCCTTCTGGTGGAATCACACCGGCCATGTGACTTGCAACGATTAAAAATACTTGACTATTTCCTCCTGCACTCTGGTGATCTCGCAAACGGTCCAGAAAGTTTGCATCCATTATCCCCCTTGCAAGCCGGTGAGTTTCTCGTCAAACGAGCGTTGCTCGAGAAGGGACTTCGGCTCCTTATTGCAAAGGACCTCGTACAGACTAATTTCACTCGTACGGGGATCACGTATGAGGCTGGCGACCATGCTAAGACGTTCTTGAGTTACTTCGATAGCGCTTACGCGAAAAAGGCTCGCTCAGTTGCAAGGTGGGTGAGCAACACTTTCAGTAGCATCGACGATGAACAGCTACAAGCGATCGTCAATAGGACGATCGGGCGTTGGCGTGCCGAGTTCGAGGGAGAATCAATCGCAGAGGAAGAGGAGTAGATATGCGGTCATTCTGGATTTCTCGATTGCGAGCGATCGGTAAGAAGGTGAAGGTTGCGGAAGTGTCGTTTTCCGAGCACCTTAACGTCATCTCTGGCCCCTCAGATACCGGCAAAACATATATTCTGCAATGCATAGACTATATGCTCGGAGCTAAAGAACCGCCTAAATCGGTTCCCGAAGACGAGGGATATAGCACTCTTTTGATGGAGATTGTCAGCAACGGCGCAGATCGCTATTCATTGAAGCGGAGCCTTAAGCACGGCGGCAACTTCATGTTGTTTGAAAGCAGTATTGACGATATTCGGGATGACTCGGAGGGACAAATACTGGCCGCACGTCATAATCCCAAGAATCCGGAGACTGTTTCGTCGTTTTTCTTGGGGCTTTGCGGCCTAAGCGAGATTGTTATACGGAGCAGCACGTCTAAGACTCGGCCGGTCAGCTTCAGAGACGTTGCTAAATTTGCGGTTATTGATGAGAACCGCATCATCAGCGATGGAAGCCCTGTATATCCCACGGGGCAATATGTCACACGTACTGCGAATCTGTCCCTCTTTGATTACTTCGCCTCGGGCGAAGATTCAAGCGGTCTGATTACAACGCCAGACATAAAAGTGCGAAAGGCAAGCTGGCGTGCAAAGGTCGAATTATACGACCAGATGATCAGAGACATCGAAATCGAATCACTTGAAGAAAAGGCATCGCTAACAGATCGATTGGCTAGACTTGACGCACGCGTCTCAGAACTGACGGTGGTAATCGAATCAAATAGCACTCTAATTGCCGATTCCCAGTGGGAGAGAGCACGGAGCTGGGAAGAATGGCATCGAGTGACATCCCGAAAATCAGTCGTTGAGCAGCTTGTATCTCGATTTTCACTGCTAGATAAGCACTACACTTCAGACATTGAACGACTGGCGTTTGTGGCAGAAGCGGATCACTACATTTCCCAGATTGGAGTTGACTTGCACTGTCCTATTTGCGGGTCGCCATTCGAAGGCCACAATGATGATCATGAAAGCGATGGATTGACCGACACGAAGTCGATACGATTTGCTGCAAAAGCAGAAATCGAGAAACTCAACGTGCTGAGAAATGATCTTGAATCCACTGCAGACAACTTGACATCCGAGATGGATGAACTAGATTTCGCCATTTCAATTGCGAATGAGTCGATCGCAAGCATCGACAGTCTCCTTAATACTACGCTTGTTACGGCCCAGAAGGTGTCCAAGAACGAGCTCGATCTGCTTCTCACCGAACGAAAAGGCGTTGCCACGTCGTTGTCGATGTGGGCTCGTTTGGAAGAGTATCAGACGCAACGCAAAATGCTTGGGCTAGAGCCGGTCCAAACTCGCGATAAGGAGCCACTCGAATCAACCGCTGGTAGCAGCACTGGGCGAAGAAAGTTTTGCGACAGAGTGCAGTCGATCCTAGGAAGGTGGCAATTCCCAAACAACGGGGTTGTTGAGTTTAGCCAACAGATGGATCTGGTTGTAAATGGTGTAGCACGGCGGAGCCATGGCAAGGGAATTCGAGCGATTCTCCACGCGGCATTCACCATAACGCTGATGCTTCATGCTCGAGACCGACACCCGGGATTTGTTGTGCTTGACTCTCCGCTCACATCATTTCGGCCACGAGATGAGTACCAGGTGGACGAGGATATTCAACGAGCATTTTTTCAGTATTTGAGCAGCCTTAAGGACGGTCAGATAATTGTCCTTGAAAATAAGGAACCGCCTGACGATTTGGTAAAGAAGCTTCGTTACGAACATTTCTCCGGGGATGAGCGGGTCGGGCGAGTTGGTTTTTACCCGCCGAAATCTACAGACGCTTCTGTAAAGCCTTCGACATCGTCTGTTGCAAGAGGGGCGAAGAAGAGGATGCCTGATAAGCGGATCAAATCAGGTGAGTAAGGGTCCTAAGCCCTTCGTAGGGTGTCACAGGTCGTTAGGCGACCAAGTTGGCGGCAAGGTTTTCAAACCTGTGTGGGCGAAGGGCAATTAGGTCATTTCTCATACAGACTCACCATTTCGAGGATCTGAGTCTTTCCTATATTAAGGTGCAATCGAGTGTGTTGACGACGACGTCCGTCACCCCTTCTTCTCTTTTGAAATTCGTAAACTCTATGGCAAAGATGCACTTCGATCGCTGGACTATCGCGAGATCTCCATCGTTGGCTTATCGACTTTTTAAAGAACACCACACGCAGCTGAATGACCTTTATTTTTCTCACATAGCTGCCTTCCGAGGGGCATTCGCAAGCACGAAAACACAGTCAAAAGCTGATTCAGTCCATACGGTGTTCCCAGATGACAAAAATGAGCGACACCGCGAGATAACACTTGAAACGTGGGCGAAACATTATAATGAGTTTGATAATTGGATTCGTCTATCCGCAGTTGTTGCGATCACCGGATTTTTAGAAGTGTTCATCCAAAGCGCTGTGGAGGCAGCCTGTCAGTCCTGTCCTGGAATACTGATCGGAGGTAACAAAGAGATAGATGGAGTAACGCTACTCAAAAAGCGGCCGAAATACGCATTTCTACCGCAAAGTATGTCCTGTGTGAAAGGTACGTGGGATCAGAGGATGGATTCGTATGAGCAACTTTTTGGCGAATGTCCGAAATACGTTAAGGACAATCTTGCAGCATTGGATGAAATGCGACGGCTCAGAAACGCAGTAGGTCACACATTTGGCCGGAGCAATGATCCACCAAGAATTGGAAGGGATGTGAAGATTGAACCCTTTCGTTCGGTGAAAGGCGACAAATTGAAATCTTACCTTGATCTGGCTATGAAATCGGCCAAGGCAATAGACGCGCATTTGACCGGCGGTTTCATAGGGTGCTACGAGACCATCGCCATGTATCATTTCTGGGCTGATCGCGGGAAATATAAGGGCAAGGCATCGAAGGAAAGTCTTCCATTTATAAAGTATCTGGATTCAACGGAACATCCGCATTTATCCTACGAGTATTGTGTAAAACTCATTAATCATTATATATTGCAATGATGTTCAATCGCGGGGTGGCCCGGGTTGCGGAGCAACCACCCCTTTCAACATTAAGCAATTTATGGCATAACCCTCTTTCCTAACAAGACATGGATCGTCTTAACATGGGAGACAGGGATGTCGGATCGTATGGAATTGGCAGCGCAAGTCAGCCCGCT
>JAQGHS010000093.1 GCA_028291605.1 Planctomycetaceae bacterium
TAACATCTATATGGCCCTACGCTGTCAAGAGAGCGCACGTTGAGCGCAGTGAGGAATTATGAAAAAGTTTCCCCACACATTTCGTTGACGGAGTTCTGACTTCGACGAAGAAAAGGTGCCAGGAGCCAAATACACTACTGTGACTAGTAACTTGTTTCTGACACCCTTTTCCGGTCTAGAACCCCCAGAGTCGTCGACGGATCGCTGGGTGGCCCAGTTTTGCTGCGCAAACTGGGCCGACAGGAGGCATCTGATAAAGTGGGGGTCATCAATCGGTTGCTGAGCATTCAATTTAGCGAATCGACACCCATCACTGTTCTTGGCTCCCAATACCATCGCGCCGAGCTCCAGCGCTAGTCCACCGCCCGTTGTACTCGCCCGGCCCCCGCGGGATTCAGGTGCCTGTTATCTCACTGCTTAGGGATCTTGGCAGCCGAGTCGATCTGCAAGCCGTCGGATTTCGGCTGCCTGAACCTGGCTCATGGTCCGAACTGTGGGCAGTCGTTTGGTGCGTGAGCGGAATCCGACTGTTGAATCTCGAATCTGATCAGCCGCTTCATGCCGTGATCGCAACGCCGCCAATCCTGTGGATCTGGCAACGACGTGCCGAAACGCGCTCCTTTTACATTCCTGATGGAGGTCGTAAGATATCGGTTCAATCGATGGACACTCGACGCCATTCGATGACAAACTTTTGCTGCGAAGGAAATACCAGATGCTCTCTCGGTTACCACTCGTTGCGTGTTGTGGGTTGATGGCCTGGGGTTCGTTGTTGATCCCGATGGTCTCACCAGTGGTCGGTGAAGACGCCAAGGTCGAACCTGGATTTACGGTCATCTACAATGGCAAGGACCTGACCGGCTGGCATAAAAACCCGGAAAAAATTGGCCACGGCACCGGTGGCAAATGGGTCGTCGAAGAGGGCGCCATCACGGGTGAGCAAGATCCCCCCGGCAGCGGCAACGGCGGCATTCTGCTGTCGGACAAAACCTATGGTGATTTCGAAGTCATCTTCGAAGCGAACCCTGACTGGGGTCCCTGTTCGGGCTTCTTTCTACGCAGCACCGAAAAAGGGAACTGTTACCAGATGATGCTCGACTATCACGACAAGGGCAACGTCGGTCAGATCTATCGCGAAGGTCTGGATGGAGCATCGAATCGCACCTTCAACATTGATGGCGTCTATGCCGATGCCGAGAAAAAAATACTGAAGGAAATCAAGGCGACACCCGCCGCTCCCACCAAGCCCGGCGAGAAGCCGGTCGAGGTCCCGGATTGGTCCAAGGTCTGGAAGATCGCTGGCTGGAACACCATGAAGTGCCGCGTTGTGGGGAATCCTCCGACGATTACGACCTGGATTAACGGCACTCAAATCACGGAATACACCAGCGACAAGAAGTTTGAGAATGTCCTGAAGGATAAAGGACACATCGCCTTCCAGGTGCATGGTGGCGCCTACGGTTGGCCCAAGGGAGCCAAGGTTCGCTTCCGCAATGTCCGTGTCAAAGAACTGTAAGGGCAGAGAACAGGCCGCTTGAACGGCAATAATTACGAAGAGTTTTAGCCACGGATTAACACAGATGAAACACGGATTAAGAAAGACGTATGCCAGCTCTTAAGACGTCCGTAAACGATGACCCAATCCGTGTTTAATCTGTGTGAATCTGTGGCTAAAAAACTCTTCGTCTGATTGGAAGTAATAGCCAACAGGCGACTCTATGCGAACAACTCGGCAATCGGTTCGCCGTGTTCGACAAGTCTCGTCGGACGGTTCTGGCGGTCAGGGAGATAGGTATCGTGATCGATACCCAGCACCTTATAGATGCTGGCTAAAAGATCTCCCGGGCCGAACGGGCGATCTTGTGGTTCGCCGCCGTTGGACGTCGTCGACCCGATGATTTGACCTTCACGGATGCCACCGCCGCTGAGGACCGCGTGCATGGCGCGGGGCCAGTGGCCGCGGCCAACATGGGCATCGATTCGCGGATTGCGGCCGAATTCACCGCACGCGACGACCAACACGCGTTCGCCGAGACCTCGTTCGTGCAGGTCTTCGATCAATGCCGACAGCGCCTGGTCATAAATGGGCAGACGTTTGCGGAGATTCTTTTCGATCACGTAATGATCGTCCCACCAGTCGACGTCCTTTTCATAGAGATTCACGGTGACGAATGTGGCGCCCGCTTCGACCAGGCGGCGCGCCATCAAGGTCGATTGCCCCCAGCCGTGTCGGCCATAGCGATCTCGCATCGCGTCGGACTCACGCGTGATATCGAAAATGTCGCGTGCCCGACTGCCGGCAATCAGATCAAACGCTTGCCGCTGATTCTCATCCATCGACTCCAGAGCACCAGCAGCTTCTAACTGGCGGGCGGTGGCGTCAAACGTTCGCAGTAACTCGCGACGGCCGGAAAACCGCGCCAGGTTGACCTCGGTCGGCAATTGAAATTCAGGGGGACGATACTTGCCGATTGATGGGTCACCGCCTGCGTTCACCGCGTTGTAACGACTGCCGAGATAAGTTGCGGCCTGATAGAAGCCCATATGCGAACGGTAATCTTCGGGCACGCACGCATAGGCCGGCACGCCAGGTTCGCAGGCACCGCGCAGCTTGGACGCCACCGATCCCTGACAGGGTTGCTGCTGGCCTCGTTCACGAGCCTGCAGCAGAGGATAACCCGTTTGCAGCCAGTGCGAGGCATCATCGTGAACGGACAGCGTGTGATGCAGCGACCGAATCACCGACAACTTATTGGCGATGGCAGCATGCCGCGGCATCAGATCGCAGACATCCAAGCCGGGGAGATTTGTCGAGATGGGACTGAACGGCCCCCGAACTTCGGCAGGGGCATTCGGCTTCATATCGTAAGTGTCGATGTGCGAGGGACCACCCGCCATCCACAACAAGATTACGGACGTTTTAACAGCCGGCTCGCCTGCCGCCTGGGCTAAGTGGGGCACTGTCAGGTCGGCTCCAGTCAGACCAGCCAACGTCAAGGTGCCCAACTGCAGAAAGCTGCGCCGCGGCAATCCTGCTCGTTGATCTTCGGCCCCTGCGGAAATCTGCAGCATCTTCTGCTCCTGGTGAGATCCCAGTCGACTCGCGTGACGCAGCACGCAAACACATCAACAATGACCGCTGTGTGATTATGTCGGAATTCTTCGGTCGTTCCAATCCAAAACACTGCAATTTGGTGTTTATATAATTTGGAGGTAGGGCAGGGTTGGTGGGTCCCTTTCTGTCCTGTAAGTGCTTTCCTCGCTTTTTGTAAGCACTTGCAAAGCGACGGAAAGGACAGAGGAGACGGAGGTGAATTAATGACCGGGAACACCTCGACTGAGACTGACTCTCAATTGCAGTCGGAGGCAGATCTAAGACGCCGTGACCTAACACCAAGTCTCAATTCGGGTTGGTTGTGTTAATTCGTAAATAACGGTCAGAAATCCTCTGGACTAGGAAATGGACAATTATAGAATTGGTTGATGTGAAAAATTGATGAAGACACCCCATTTGGGGTCGACGTAACAATTAGACTCACATTCAGTTGTCCTGTCGCATTCGCGGCGCTCAGTCGAATCGTCATCCAAACTACTTTCATCGTCGCTTAGCGGCCGGGGAAAACAACGTCATGGAAGCGTTGAAGCGGATTAGCACGTCGTGCTGGGATGCGGCTCGTCACCGCAAGCTGCCCCTGGAAACCGAAACCGCCTGGTTCATCCTCGCGAGTTTGCTC
>JAQGHS010000098.1 GCA_028291605.1 Planctomycetaceae bacterium
CGAAAAAAGCGGGACACGGGCGTCCGCCTTGCTGGACCAATTGCGAGATCAACTCAAAAGCAGTCTGAAGAAGGCCCAACTCGATCGACTCGATCAGCTCATATTGCAAGCACGTGGCACCAAAGCATTGGTCACTCCTGAAGTCTCCCAGCGACTAAAACTGACGACCAGCCAGGTCGCACAGCTTAAGAAGGTCCTCGCGGATTCTGCTTCGGCTTCGGAACCATCCAAGAAAGACGATGCCAAACCAGCTCGCAGTCAGGAAGACGTCAATAAAGCTGAAATCAAACGGGTCAATGATGTGCTGAATGCCAAGCAGAGCACGGCGTTGTCGACCCTGCTTGGCAAGCCATTCAATCTTAGCCAGATCCAGCAGATCGGTTGTGTGGCACCTGAGATCCGCGACGTCCAAGCTTGGATTAACAGCGATCCATTAACGCTCGAAAAACTTCGCGGCAAGGTCGTCGTCGTCCACTTCTGGGCCTTTGGATGCATCAACTGCATTCGCAACTTGCCCCATTATCAAAGCTGGTACGAAAAGTTTCCTCAGGATGAAGTCACCATCATTGGCTTTCAAACGCCCGAGACCGAAAGCGAAAGCAATCTGGACAACTTGCGCCGCAATGTGCGTGAACGCAAAATCCAGTACCCCGTCGCCTTTGATCTGAACCGTCCCAACTGGAATGCCTGGGCTAACAACATGTGGCCCAGCGTGTACCTGATCGACAAACGAGGACAAGTCCGCAATTGGTGGTACGGCGAACTCAACTGGCAGGGTGGCAACGGTGAAGAGTTCATGCGCAAGAGGATCGAACAACTCATTGCGGAACCGTAGGATAGGCATCCTGCCTGTCCGTCCAAAATCTGAACGGACAGGCAGGATGCCTATCCTCCGACACCAATCGGATGCTGGCCAATCAATCACGCCAGAATCTCTCGCACCACTTTTCCATGTACGTCGGTCAGCCGGAAATCACGTCCCTGGGCCCGATAGGTCAACCGCTCATGATTGATGCCCATTAGGTGCAGGATGGTCGCATTCAGATCGTGGATGTGTACTGGATTCTCGGCGATATTATAGCTGAAATCGTCTGTTTTCCCGTACGTCATGCCGGGCTTGATGCCTCCGCCCGCCATCCACATTGTGAAGCACCGCGGGTGATGATCGCGACCGTAGGTCTCCTTGGTGAGCGTCCCCTGGCAATAGACCGTGCGACCAAACTCGCCGCCCCACACGACCAGCGTATCGTCGAGCAGCCCGTGTTGCTTGAGATCCTTAATCAACGCCGCCGTCGCTTGGTCTGCCGCGCGGGTCATCTTGCGGATGTCTTCGGGCAGCTTGTGGTGTTGATCCCAGCCTCCCAGCACGACTTGGATGAACCGCACATCGCGTTCGGCCAGGCGACGGGCAAACAAGCAGTTCGCCGCGTATGTGCCGGACTGAGTCACATCGGGTCCGTACATGTCCAGAACGTGCTTCGGTTCTTTGGAAATATCAACCAGTTCAGGGACTGAGGTCTGCATTCGGAAGGCCATTTCGTACTGCTCAATCCGCGAGGCAATCTCCGGGTCTCCCTTCACGGTTAGACGCCGCTGGTTCAACTCGGCCAAGCCGTCCAGCATCAAGCGGCGCGTTGCGCTATCCACGCCTGCAGGGTTCGACAGGTAGAGCACGGGATCGCCCACTGAGCGGAGCATGACTCCCTGATGACTCGTCGGCAAGAAGCCCGATCCCCACAACCTCGAGAAGAGCGGTTGCGCATCCGGGCCGCTGGGAACGCGGGAATGCAGCACAACAAATGAGGGCAGGTTGGAATTCGGGCTGCCGATGCCGTAGGACAGCCACGCCCCCAGGCTCGGGCGTCCGGGAACCTCGCCCCCTGTCTGCAGAAATGTCAGCGCGGGATCGTGATTGATCGCATCCGTGTGGACCGACTTAATCACAGCAATGTCGTCGGCGACCGTCCCCATATGCGGCAATAGTTCACTAAACCAGCCGCCCGATTGCCCATGTTGACTGAACTTGAACATCGACGGAGCAATCGGCAGCCGGCTTTGGCCCGAGGTCATCGTCGTGATCCGCTGATTGAGGCGAATCGAGTCGGGCAAGTCTTTATCGAATTGGTCGATCAGGTTCGGCTTGTGATCGAAGAGATCCAACTGCGACGGAGCATCAGCCATCAACAACCAGATGACGCGCTTGGCTCGCGGCGCGTGATGTAAAGCAGGCAGGGCTCCCAGAGTGGCTGTGGAGGGCTCGTTGCCTCTGCCCACTGCGGGGTTCAGCAGTGACGCCAGCGCAGCGCTTCCCAACCCCAGGCCGCTCCGTTCGAGGAAATAGCGTCGATTGATCTGCTGCGCGAATTCAAATTGTGAGTCCAGCATTGTGCTCACTCCTTGGTAATCGTTTCATCGAGATTCAGCAACAGATTCGCCAGCAGCGTGTAGGCAGCGTGCTCGATCGGATCAAGCTGGGCATTCCGGGGCGATTCACCGACAGCCAACAGTTTCTCAGCGGCACTCTTGTCTTGCTGAAATCGTTCTCGACTGCGGTCCAGAACTCGAGTCAAAACGGCCGTTTCGGCGGCTTCTGGATGCCGTGCGGTGACCAGGCGGAAGCCATACGTCAAACGTGACTCTGGTGTGGTCCCTCCTTCTCGCAGAATCCTCTCGGCCAATTTGCGGGCTGCTTCGATGTATTGTTCGTCATTCATCAACGCCAGGGCTTGTAGCGGCGTGTTGGTCCGCGGCCGGCGTGCCGTGCAGGTGTCGCGCGTCGGTGCGTCGAACACCATCAGCCCGGGCGGGGGAGCTGTTCGTTTCCAGAATGTATAGAGGCTGCGACGGAACAGGGCCTCGCCGGTGCCGCGCTGATACTTGCTGGTGTTGCTCGAGGAATGCGCGACGACTTCCCAGATGCCGGGGGGTTGATAAGGCCGCACGCTGCGTCCGCCGATTTGTAATGTGAGCAGGCCGCTCGTGGCCAGAGTCACATCGCGGACCACCTCCGCATCCGCGCGGAATCGTGGTCCGCGGGCCATGAGACGGTTCTCGCGATCTCGGCGAGCCAGATCGGAGGTCACGTGTGAATCCTGCCGATAGGTTGCCGACAGGACGATTTGCTTCAGCGTCCGTTTGATATCCCATCCGTGCTCGATGAAATCGAGAGCCAGCCAGTCCAGTAGTTCCGGATGCGAAGGCCACTCGCCCTGCGCACCAAAGTCTTCTGATGTTCCGACCAGTCCGATTCCAAACAACTGTTGCCAGTAACGATTCACGGTCACTCGCGCCGTCAGAGGATGCTCCGGGGCGCACAACCAGCGTGCCAGTGCCAGCCGGTTCGCAGGAGCTTCAGCAGGCAGGCGGGGTAAGGCCGCGGGGACATTGGGCAGCACCTTGCGATTCTTATCCGGCTTGTCGTACTCACCACGAGTCAGCACAAACACTTCTGCTGCGGCCCCCGGGCGTTCTTCCATCACCATCGTCGAGGCAATCTGCTTCTCGTGATCGTCATACGCTTTCTTC
>JAQGHS010000117.1 GCA_028291605.1 Planctomycetaceae bacterium
GACCGGCCAATTTTGAAATTTGAACGCCCGACCCCAAACTTTCACGCTTTAGTATTTTTAAGGACCATTCATGACCGTTTCCGTCGAAGCGCTCCGCGGATTTGTCATCACGACGTTGCAGCAAGTCGGTCAGTCATTGACCGATGCCGAGATCACCGCCGATGCCTTGGTGATGACCGACTCGATGGGCGTCTTCACTCATGGCACCAAGCTGCTGATCGGCTACCTGAATCGCTTGCGAGGCGGGGGTTACAAAGCGACCGGTGTACCTCGAATTGAACGCGAAGGCCCGGCTTGGGCGGTGATTGACGGTGATTCGGCCCTCGGGCAAGTGGGCTGCGTCTTCGCCACGCGAACAGCCATCGCCAAGGCCCGCCAGACCGGTGTGGCCTATGTCGCCTTGCGAAACACCGGACATATCGGCGCCGCGGGCTACTATTGTGCTCTCGCGGCCGAAGCGGGATTGGTCAGTATGGTGACAGGGAACGACATGCCCAGCGTTGCCGCCCCGGGATCGCGCGGTGCCGTTCTCGGCAGCAATCCACTGGCCTATGGAGTCCCTATGTTTGGCGGGGATCCGATCGTACTCGATATGGCCACCGCGGCCGTGGCGGGGGGGAAGGTGTATGCGGCTCATCAACGCGGCGAACCGCTCCCCAACACCTGGTTGATCGGCCCGGACGGTCTGCCGACCACCGATGGCAGTCTCTATCCGCATCATGCATCACTGGCACCCATGGCAGGGCACAAAGGATATGGACTGGCACTGTGGGCGGAAGTCTTGTCGGCGGCCCTGCCGGGCGGAGCCATGACCTGGCAGGTCGGCAGTTGGATTTTCGATGAACTGAGTAAGCCGTCGCTCCACAACGCCGGATTTATCGTGATCGATGTGGCAGCCATGTCGACGCCGGAAGCGTTTGCGGCGCGAATGCAAAAACTGATTGATGAAATTCATCAGGCACCCACCGCTGTCGGAGTCGAACGCGTCCTGTTGCCCGGCGAGCGCGAATGGAAGCTGCGCCGCGAGGCACTGCAGACCGGGATCGCTCTGCCGGAAGATGTGAAAATGAAATTGCGGACGGTGGCTGAGGACTTCGGGTTGAAACCGGAGTGGTTGCGGTAAATTCCAGAGACGGGCAAGAGTGCCCATTCTACAGTACTGAGACACAGGCCGGACTGCTCATCCAGCTACGTGGAACGATGGGCACTTTGGCCGCCACTCGAAACGTGCGCGCCATGACTGCTGACGATCATCAACCTCGGACGTGTCTCCCCGATTGGGAAGTCGCCGAGTTGCCGCAGCCGCAGCCTATCAGTTGGCGGCAATGGACCCGTTTTATCGGTCCCGGCATCGTCATGATGGGCATTCAGATCGGCGGCGGCGAGTGGCTGCTGGGCCCTGAAGTCACGGCCAAGTACGGCGGCGGCCTGATGTGGATTGCCACGATCGCTATCGTCCTGCAGGTCTTTTATAACCTGGAATGCGGTCGCTATGCTCTCTATTGCGGCGAGCCCATTTTCACCGGCTTCATGCGCACCCGGCCCGGACCGCGGTTCTGGATGAGCATGATTCTGTTCCTCAACCTGAGTGCCCTGATCCCCGGCCTGTCGACACACGGTGCGGCGATGGTGGCATCCTTATGGCTGGACCGTCCGCCGGGTGTCGAGGATCGTTGGCTGGTGACCGGACTGGCGTATGTGTTTCTATTCCTGGTGGCCTTGCCGGTGCTGATCGGCGGCAAGGTTTACAACATGTTGCAGTGGATCATGACGGCCAAAGTGGCGATCGTGCTGGGCTTCTGTTTGATCATTGGCGTGACGTGCGTCAGCCCGGCCAACTGGTGGAATGTCTTCAGCGGCTTTTTGAAATTTGGCACGGTCCCGACCATCGTCAATGGCCATGAAACGACAGTGAATGTCTTTCAGCACTATCTCCACGACGGCACCTGGCCGCTGATCGCACTCGGCAACATCGCCGTGCTGGGGGCCTTCGCAGGCTATGCCGGTGGAGGCGGTCTGGGGAACGCAACCTATAGCAATTTCGTACGCGATAAGGGCTGGGGAATGGGCAGCATCGTCGGAGCCATCCCAAGTGCTGTCGGCGGACGTCATGTCACACTCAGCCATCTCGGTAAGACGTTTATCATCAACCCCGAAAATCTGCGTCGTTGGCACGGCTGGTGGCGCTATATCCTGGTGGATCAGATTTATGTCTGGGGACCAGGCTGTTTCATGGGAATGGCCCTGCCAGCATTGCTGTCCCTGCAGTTTGCGCCTCATTCGGACTTGGTCGGCGCGAAGCTCGACTGGGCTCAGTCGCTGATTACGGCGGACGGAATCCGGCACGCGCCCCAGTTCTCGGCGGCCACCGGCAAGGTGCTATGGATCATCACGGTGTTTGTCGGTTTGATGGTGATGCTGCCCAGTCAGATGTCTGTGGTGGACGACTTCAGCCGCCGCTGGACCGATCTGCTCTGGTCCGGCAGCCGCCGCATCCGCGAGACATTCTCCGGCAACGATGTCAAACGGATCTACTATTCGATTCTCTTTACATACGTCATGTGGACTGCGGTATGTGCGTACCTGTTCAGCACCTATGGGACTCCCAAGTTGATGACGCTGGTCATCGCGAATTTGAACAACCTGGCCATTGGTTTGACCTCGTTCCATGTGCTCTGGGTGAACTGCACATTGCTGCCGCCGGAAGTCCGTCCACGTTGGTATCACCGAGTTGGTGTCATCGGCTGCGGAGTCTTTTATCTGGGCATGGCGGGACTGGTCTTCATGACGAAGCAATGGCCGATTCTGATGGAGCTCGTCTGGGGGAAATGAAGAGTGGGATAGGCATCCTGCCTGTCATTCTAAAACGAAGATGACAGGCTGGAAGCCTATCCCACTCTAAGAACCGGACACTAGCGCGTTCCGGCTGATATCGCTAAAAGGCATTACATAACGGAACCACAATCATGACCGATCGACTGTTCAATCTGTCCGGCCGAGTCGCCGTCGTCTCGGGGGCCGCGAGTGGCATGGGCCGCGCTACCGCATTGGCGCTGGCCGAGCACGGGGCCGACTTGCTGTTGGCGGATCTCAATGCGGAACGTCTGGAACAAACCGCACAAGATGTCATCGCATTGGGACGCAAGGCGATTCCGGTGACATGTAATGTCTCCGATCCCGTCAGAATTGCGGAGCTTTTCGCCACGCTGGATCGCGAATTCGGTCGCCTTGATTTTCTGGCGAACATTGCGGGAGAGGGCTTGCTGGTGCGGCCCGAAGATGTCACTTCAGATCAACTTCAGCAAGTGTTTCAGAATCTTGTCTTCGGTCGCTTCCGGATGTGTCAGGAAGGGGGCCGCCGAATGCTGGCCGCTGGCCGAGGGAGTATTCTCAACATCGGGTCACTGGCCAGTCAGACCGCGTTAGGGCGCGGTCACATCGTCTACAGCATGGCGATGGGAGCCGTTGTGCAAATGACGCGCGAACTGAGTACTGAATGGGCCAGCCGCGGCGTTCGCGTGAATGCCATCCTGCCAGCCCAGGTCGATAACCCGGGCATTCAAAAACGGATCGCGGCCGATCCGGCGATCGAGCAAAAGTGGCTTAGCGGAATCCCGATTGGACGATTGGGACAACCGACCGATATCCAGGGACTGGCAGTCCTGCTGGCATCAGATGCTTCGTCGTGGATTACCGGGGCCATCATTCCGATGGATGGCGGCAACCTGGCAATGAATGCCGGCGGGACGATTGGCAAGCCGGCGTAAGTCACAAAATGAGCAGGTGAGCCGGGCGCTTACGCCCAATGGCGCGGACATTGTGAGCGGAATGGCGCTAGCCACCGGTTCTGCGTGTCGAGTTCCCTGGAAAAACCGGCGGCTAGCGCCGTGCCGCTCACTAGACCGCGCTTACGCCGGACGCTCGCCTTTCTGAGACGCAATCTCAGCGAACGGGAGGTGGTCACGCCACCCGCCGTACCAGTCGAAGGACGATGCTGCCTGAGGCAGTTCGGCCACGTCTGGCTCGTAATTGTGAAACTCGCCGTCGCGGTAAATCTGAATCTGTGACGAATTCGGATCCAACACGGCTAACTGAGCCCAGCCGTTCCTCAGAATTCTGCCGATGACGGGGCTCTGCTCCATCAGTCTCTGCATGCCGACGGGAGTCGTTTCGACGAGGAACAGGAGTCGCACGGGTTCATGGATTTCGACACCTTGCGTGGGCAATCCGCAACGCAAGTCGCTTTGCGCTCCATCCATGACCCCCAGCAGCGACGTCACATTATGAGGCAGCTTACTCCCGCAGGCCCAACCTTCCGAATCGACCGACGCGAAAAAGTATTGCAAGTTGATGCCCGAGCACACAGGAACGACGGCTCCCATGATGCGAAGCAAAATCGAAAAGTCCGCATCGTCTTGCGTGGGGTCGTACGATTGCATGAACGACCGGCGGTCGAGATAGAGTCCGCGACTGCGTTCTCGCCGCCCGACGAAACAGATCGCATTGGAGGCGTTTCCGTATTCTGGACGTGGCTGGGCCAGATCTTCAGAACGTCGCTTCACATGGCGATGTGCATCAGTGAGAGAAATCTGCAACGGGGCTGACTCGAATCGCCGGCAACGTTCGTGCGCATTCCGCCGACAGACTTCGCGAAAGGTTTGTCGCGCGGATTCGACATCTGGTGAGTGTGAATGCGGCAGGAGATCGAGGTCGTACAAAGTAATTGTATCGTCGGCAGTATTATGCAGACCGCCCACGAAAACGGTATCCGCAGGGATGGTGAGACCTCGGCTGGATAGGATCTCCCGGACACGCGGCTCGTTCAACATGGCCGCCAGCGCACGGGCATTGGGACCGCCGGCACTCCCTGAGCAGGCCCCACAGTCATAGGCTGATTTTTGAGGATTATTCAAACAGAACGAGCCATGCCCCAAAAAGATCACGAGTCGGGCGAGGTTCGTGGTCAAACCGATATCGCGCAGCATTCGCTCACCGATATTGGCCATTTCGGAGACGGAGAAACCGACGGCTCCGCCTTCCGGGCCCGCCGTTTGTTCGTGGCGTTCCAATCGCAACCGCGTCAATGGCGGCGGCTGCACCAGCCGGCCGACAGTTTGCCTGATCTTTGCCGTCAACGAGGGGAACAATACACGTGCCACCAGCGGGATCGAAGCGAGCACGCCAAAGCCGGCGGTCAGAACCGTTCCACCGGTGAAGGTCCGGCTGTCGACATGGATCTGATAGGTGGCAGCCCCCAGCGCGCGGCGCGCCCGCGACCGTATCTTGTGAGTCTTTTCGAACGGGAACACCGCATCTTCAATCACCCAATGCTGGGGCCGAATGACGATGGGGCACAGCGCTGCAAAGTTGGCATCAGCGATGCCGCGATAGTACATCGCGACCCCATAGAAGCCGGCCAGGCCGAACGTCTGCGTGTCGGGCGCCACTTCTTCGAGATGCCTGCGGAACGATTCTTCGCGAGCATCGATACAGAATGTCGCCTGGAATCGCGGACGGAAATTCGGCTTCGCGGCTGCCGGTTGGAACCGTCCAAACGCATTCAACGTCTGCGTGCGAAACCGACGCTCAAAAGCGAGGTGCAGAATACGGCGCAGTTCCAACGAGGAGACCGCTTCGATTTCGCGAATCAAATCGGTCCATTGCTGCTTCGAGAGAGCATGCAATGCCTGGGGAGTCCAACCCATGAACTGCGCGAGTTGGAAGACCAGAAACGCCCGTTGTTCGATGCCACTGGCCGGGTGCTTCGACAAGCGGTGCGTCAGGAAATCTGCGAGCGACTTCAACTCTCCCTGATACCCGCAGGCCGTCTTCGCCAGGGAGGACAGGGCGAGACGTTCCAGGATCAAACGGACCGCGAGGAACTCGATCAAGGTCCCTGGGAGCGCGCCGATGGCGACACGGTCTTCGCGCGTTTCCATCTGCCAGATCTGCCCCGCCCAACCGCGTAGTGCCAGGAGCGTATCCTGCAGATAGTCTTCCCACTGATCGGCGGCGACGCCCAACAGGTCGAGTGATTCGTAGACGGAATCAATCGGTTCCATCCCGGCCGCTTGAATGCGCGCCAGTTCGGGCGACAGACCTTCCATCCACTGACCGGAATGATTGCTGCCTTGTTCGTAAAGGCTGGCAAAGGACCGGAAGAAGCCTGCATCGCGGTTGGGCAACGACCAGCGTGCCAGCCCTTGATCGGCAAACGCGGCACAGAAACGAATCAAGATCTCGTGGACGCGCACATCACTGTCTTCACCCGCTGCTTCCAGCAACAGATCGCGGTGTCGCACCGAGCTCGGGGCTAATGCGGGACTCACTTCCACACCGTGGACTCCGTGACGACAGATGCGCCAGAGCAAGCTGAGCGACAGGTTTTCCCATTGCGCCTCGGTCCAGGTCTCGATTGTTGCCACACCCAGACGTTCCAGCAGATCTGCAATGAGCACCTGAGTCTCGCCAGTGGGGCTCACGGGTGCCTGGTCTGATTCTTTCTCACCGCTTTTGGACAGGTCGCGTAAGACCCAGTGACGCGTCTCACGCAGGAAGCTCTCGCGCATCGCCGGCAATGTTTCTTCGCGCATCTTTTTCAGGGCGTGAGTTTCCGCCAGGAACCAGCGCATTTCGTGGTCGCGAACCGAACGCAACGGATACCGCAACATCGCCATCCACAAATCGAGCTTAGTCCCCGACGGTGCCAGCGAGGCGTGGGCGGAATCTCCGAGTTCATCCAGCTCTTCGAGGAGCACCGAAATCAAGTCCTCTGTCTTGATGCGGCCTTGTGACAGCTGCTGACGATAGCGGTCTTCGGATAAATATGGCTGGCATCGAAACAGCCGGGCCCCCTTGCGCAGGCCCTCATCGAATGGCAAGTCTTCAAGGGCCTGCAGGGTGTTGATGAACACGAAGGCAGTCAGGGGCCCCTGCGCGGGCAGCAGCTTCGCCACGTGTTCGATCATTTGCTGCAGGCGAACCCGCTCAGCGGCGGGCGTCAGCGGCACGCGCGTCTCAGGTGAATCGAGCGAGTCAACTGCGGGAGCGACGGTATTGAGCATGTTGGAGATGATTCAATCACTGAAAGAGTTGGAGTCGCGATCAGGATGTCTAATTACCAGGCGGGTGTTTTGAGGTCATTATCATTAGGGCAGATCAGATGACCACGGCAACTGCAAATGCGTGAGTCGGTCGACAATTTGGTTACAAAACGGCAAGACAAACCTCGCTCATCGACGGCTGGAAAAAAAACATCCCGACCTGCTTCGGAATGCGGCGAGGGAGCGAAGAATTTATGAGCGTCAGGGAATCGCCTGGATGGAGATCCGAGACCACTTTTGTCTGTCCGTTGTTGTCCCCTTTAACAGACGCGAATGCCACGTTCCATTCGATTTTTTACAGCCTCACAGATTCCCCCAATTCCCGCTCGAAGTGTTCAACAGGCGGTCGGTGCGAAGCCGATTACGGACTGCTGCCTAACGAGATTGTAAGTTTCCCGCGAGGCTGGATTCGTCCATCGATACCGAGATCACTGCGAGGCAAATAACATACCGCGTGTGGCAGAGCCAAGATCAGCTTGTACAGTATGCTTCCGAGTCTCGCTTAAGAGATTGTAAGTTAGCAGAACCCGGGTCTCGCCTAACTGCGCGGCATCTGCTGCGGATTCAGGCAAAGGGGCCGGCTCGTCACGAAATCTGGCTGGTCGGCAATTTGTGCAGGAAAAGTCAAGAGAATTTGATTTCTACTACTAATGTTACAAACTATCTCCCAACTATCTGCCGGTTCTTTTTACGGCTGTCTGGTTTTTCTAACGACTGGCACGAAAAGTGAATCAGGGTAGACCGCCCGCGTTTGTAAGCATTCAGTTTTGTTCACAATGAGGTCTTCATGGTTACTGAGCCGATTTTCGCAATGGTGGCGGAGCCGACATTGGCGCTCGTCACACATCTCATCTCGACCCCTCGCCGGCATCTCGACATGGTCGTGGCAGGTGGAATCCTGGTGGGAACACTGTTCTACATGTCACGGATCGCTCGTGTCTGCGTGTCGTACGGTTTCGATCCCGAAACTGCGGAAGCGGACGAAGAGGTTGCTGTGGCTGCCAAGTCGGACAAGCCTTACGATGGTCCTTACTTGGCGGGCTGATTCACGCGGCGTGTCTTGCGCCTGATAAAACGTGGGCTACTGCCATAAGCGGTGCCTCATTTGCGGGTCAGAAGTTAACAACAATTCGGCCGACAAAGGGCTTTGCGAGGAGCCTCTTGTCGGCTGTATTCATTGATACGGTGGTGGCCCGCCGAACCCGCACCCGGATGTCTCCCAATATCTGGATCTGCGGCTTCCCAGAAATGCGAATCTGACTCGCGGCCAGTGCCTCCCACTGAGCGGGGCAAGTGAGGCGATTGACGGGTGATGAGGAGACTCAATTCCGCTTCATCTGATGGGCGTCTTAACTGGCAAAAATCACTCGTTGGTTGGCCAGTTTTTGGACAATTCGAGGCCGCCTGACAGCGGCGATTTTGGATGACTCGATTTCGATCGGAGTTCGTTCAACAGTCTCTTCTCTGAATCTTCTTCGAACCCATTCAGAGGTGCTTGAATTGTCCTGATCGATTGCACTTGCCCCGAATGCCGCATTGAGCGACAGTTCTTTGTCTGTGGTGATGCAAAGAGGCGTCACCGCACAGATATTGTCGATTGAAATGAATCGCAGACTTGTGAGATTTGAGCGGCCCTCGAAACATCAAATCAGTGATGCGGAAGATGGTCCATACAGATCGAGTTGCGACCTACGGATAAGGCCTAAGTACCATGCTGCCGACAACAGGTCGGGTTGACAGTCATAGCCACATCTTGCCGGGCATTGATGATGGCTGCCCCGACATTGAAGCCTCGCTCGCGTGCGTGCGACAATTTATCGCTGCGGGATACGTCGGTACGATTTGTACTCCGCATGTTATTCCCAAAGCTTATCCTCGAAATACGCCCCAACAGATTCGAGCTTGGGTCACAGCACTGCAGGCGGA